>DASQDS010000560.1:0-2453 GCA_035634075.1 Pilimelia sp.
TGGACGTGACGTGCTCGGCCGGCACGTACATCCGGGCCATCGCCCGGGACCTGGGGGCGGCGCTGGGGGTGGGTGGCCACCTCACCGCCCTGCGCCGCACCGCCGTCGGCGACTTCACCCTCGCCGCTGCCGCCACCCTGCCCGACCTGGCGGCGCGCGCGCCCGACGTGGTCGGGTTGTCGCTGGCCGACGCGGCGCGCCGCTGCCTGCCGGCGCGCGCCGCCAGCGCGGAGGAGACCCGGGTGCTGTCGCACGGCGGGCCGCTGCCGCCGATCGGGCGTGCCGGACCGTACGCCGTCTTCGCCCCGGACGGCGCCCTGGTCGCCGTGGTGGCCGAGCGGGACGGCCGGGCCCGCCCGGAGGTGGTGTTCCAGCCGGCCTGACCGCGTCCCGGCTCAGGCGTCGGGCGTGCCGCGCCGGCGGGCCAGGTGGGTGGCGAGCACCTTGACCAGGTCCGCGGCGGCGTACGGCTTGTCCAGGAAGCCGTCGCAGCCGGCCGCCATCGCGGCGGCGCGGTCCTGGGGGAGCACGCTGGCCGTCAGCGCGATCACCTCGGGCCGCTCGCCGTTGGCGCGTTCCGCCAGCTCCGCCGCCAGGGTCAGCCCGTTGCCGTCCGGCAGGTTCAGGTCCAGCAGCACCACGTCGACGGGCGTACTGGCCAGCGCGTCCCGGGCGGCGGCGAGGTTGCCGGCCTCGGCGAGCGCGACGTCCCGGACGGCCGGCTCGGCGGTGCGGGCCAGGATCGCCCGCACCAGTGCGCGGTTCAGCTCTTCGTCTTCGACGAGCAGCACGTGCGAAGCGGTCATGGCACCGGCTCCTCGGTCAGGTCGGCGGCGCCGGGTGCCCCGCCGCTCAGGCTCATCAGCACCGGCGTGCGCCGGGTCGCAGGGTCCTCCCGCAGGGCCGCGAGCAGCGCGAACCCGTCCTCGTCCGGCATCCCCACGTCGCAGACGATCAGGTCGAAGCGGCGGTCCCGGGTGAGCTCCAGGCCGCGCCGCCCGTCGCCGCAGGCGACCACCTCGGCGCCGGCGGCCCGCAGGCTGTCCGCCACCTGCGCGCGGACCTCCGCGTCGTCGTCCACCAGGAGGACCGCGCCGACCTCGGGGCGGGACGTCGGCGGCAGCACGTGCCGGGCCAGCGCCGCCAGCAGCTCGGCGTGGTCGACCGGCTTGACGAAGTACTCGGTGGCGCCCATCGCCGCGCCCGTGCGCCGCTCGTCGATGACCGTGACGAGGAAGACGGGGATCCGGGCGAGGCGGCTGTCGGCCTTCAACTGGCGCAGCACGTCCCAGCCGGGGATGCCCGGGAGCACGACGTCGAGCAGGACGGCGTCCGGCGGGTCGCGGCGCGCCGACGCGATCCCGGCCTCCCCGCTGCCCGCCACGTCGACGCGGTAGCCGGCGTGCCGCAGGTAGGTGCGGACGAGCTCGGCGGCGCGCAGGTCGTCCTCGATGAGCAGGACGTGCCCGCGGGTGGCGGTGGGCGGCGCCGGCTGGCCGGGCGGGGCCGGTGGGCGCGCCGTGCCGGCCGGCACGGCAGAGGGCAGGCGGACGGTGAACCGGCTGCCCCGGCCGAGGGCGGACTCGAGCGTGATGTCGCCGCCGTGCGCCTGGACCAGCCGGCGGGTCAGCGCCAACCCCAGCCCGGTGCCGGCGCTGCGCTGCGCTGCGTCACCGACCTGCTGGAACTCCTCGAACACCCGGGTTTGGTCCGCCCCGGCGATGCCCACCCCGGTGTCCGCCACCGTGACGCTGACGTCGCCGTCGAGGGCCGCGCCGGTCACCGTGATCTGGCCGCCCGCCGGGGTGAACTTGATCGCGTTGGACAGCAGGTTCTCCAGGATCTGCCGGAAGCGCACGGGGTCCACGTTCGCCACCATCGGCGGGATGTCGATCCGGGTGGTGAGGTTCTGCCGGTCCACCAGCGGGCGCAGGGCGGTCAGCAGATCCTGGGCGGCCGTGTCGATCCGTACCGGAACGGGTTGCAGGTCCAGCCGGCCGGCCTCCACCTTGGCCAGGTCCAGCACGTCGTTGATGAGCCCGAGCAGATGCCGCCCGCTGGTGTGGATGTGGTCCACCCACTCCGCCGGGACGGTGCGCTGGTCGTCGGACGGCTGCTCGCCGCGCATCAGGTCGCTGAACCCGATGATGGCGTTGAGCGGGGTGCGCAGTTCGTGGCTCATGTTGGCCAGGAAGTCGCTCTTCGCCTCGCTGGCCTTCGTCAGGGCGGTCACCGAGGCCGCCAGCTCGTCGGCCAGGCGCCGCTGCTCCGCGATCACCGCACCCCGTTCGGCCAGGATGCCGGCCTGCGCGCCGATGTCCGCCAGCAGGCGCAGGTCGTCCTCGCTGAAGAGGCTCCGGTGGCGGTTGAAGATCAGTAGCGCGCCGGTCGAGTCCGGCGGGACCGTCAGCGGCAGCGCGGTGACGTACCGGCTGTTCAGCCCGGCGGCGTAG
>DASQDS010000561.1:0-17598 GCA_035634075.1 Pilimelia sp.
GGGGCCGGGGCAGCGCGCGCTGCCCGGGCCCCTCCTCTCCACCACCGGAGGAATGCCTATCGGGTGCCGGTCGTGAACGTCCAGCTCGTGGTCGACATCGGGTTGCCCGCCGCGTCCCGCACGCCCGACGTCACTGTCACCCGGTACGTCGTGCGGGCGGCCAGGACCGTGGTGGACCCGCCGTACGGGTTGACCGTCACGGTCCGGGTGCGCGGGTTGTACGCCAGCGTCGCCGCGACCGGCGCCCCGGATGCCGCCCGGGTCAGCCGCACGGTCGCGCCGCCGACCCCCGAGACCGCCTCCGTGAACGTGGCCGCCACGGCGGTGCCGCGCCGCACGTTGGTGGCGCCCGGCCCGGGTGTGCGGGCGCTCAGCGCCGGCCGCGGCCCGGTCGTGAAGCTCCACGACGTGGCCGCCAGGGCGTTGCCCGCCGCGTCCCGGATGCCGCCGGTGAGCAGCACCGTGTACCGGGCGTCCCGGGCCAGCGGCGACACCGGGTTCAGCGTCGCGGTCCGCTTGGCCGCGTTGTAGGACACGGTGGCCCGGACGGCCGTCGTGGTGCCGGCCCGGACGAGCCGCATCGTGGCCGTGTTGACCCCGGACACCGGCTCGGTGAAGCGGGCCATGACGTTGGCGCCCTGCGCCACCGCCGACGCGTTGGCGCCGGGCGAGCCGGCCGCGAGGCGCGGCGCCACGAACTCCGTCCGCGGGACCAGCGTCACCGACCGCACCGACGGCACGCCCGTGCCCACCGCGTTGAGCGCGCGGACGTCGACCGTGTAACCCCGGCCGTTGCTGAGCGCGCCGAGCGCGGTCGTGGTCGTCGACGCCGCCACCTCGGTGGACCGCACGATCCGGCCGGCCGAGTCGAAGGCGCGCACCGCGTACGCAGTGATGGGGTGCCCGCCGGTGTCGGCCGGCGGAGTCCAGGACACCCGGACGGACCCGTTGCCGGCGACGCCCGTGGGCCGCCCCGGCGCGCCGGGCACGCCCAGCTGGCGCATGTCGTACGCCTGCGTGACGGTGCCGCTCCGGTTGCCGGCGCGGTCGTAGGCCGCCACCTTCAGCTGCTGGGAGCTGCTGACCGTGTACGGCGTGGGCAGCACCGGGCTGGCGGCCGTCGGCTCCGCCGCCGCCGCCCCGCCGACCGCGTACCGGATGGTCTCCATCGCGGCGTCGTCGGCCGTGGCCGTCACGGTCTGCGCGCCGTAGTAGACGCCCCCCGGCGGGAAGACCGTCGGCGGCTGCGGCGCCACCAGGTCCTTGCCGATCACCATCGCCCGGCCAGAGATCGGCTGGGCGGTGTGGCTGTAGGTGACCAGGGTGGACGCCGGGTCGTCCGGCGTCGCCGGGTCCGGAGTGACCTCGACCCGCTCCTCGACGACGCGGTCGTACGTGCCCGCCACCGTCAAGTCGCCGTCGGCCAGGTCGCCCCCGGTGAGCGCCGCCATCGGCACCCGGGCCGTCCAGGTCTGGTGCCGGCCGGGCACCGGGACGGACGTGGCCGTGGTGGCCGCCGGCTGGTTCACGGCCGCCTCGACGGTGACCGCGTCGGCACTGCTGCCGTCGGCGTCGTCGATGCTGATGTTGACCGCCGCCGCGTTGTACGCCGTACCGCTGAGCACCAGGTCGCCCCCGGCGGCCTCGGCGGCCAGGTTGACGTGCCGGTGGCTGCTGTCGGTCACCGCGTCGGCGGAGGCCGCCGGGCAGCCGGTGCCCGGGCCGCTGGCGTCCTCGGCGTCCATGATGGTCAGCCCGACGCCTTCGCCGCCCGGGTCGTCCCGCTCCCACGCCTGGATGGTGTGCTCGCCGGTCAACGCCAGCTCGCCCAGCTCGGCCGGGAGGTTCTTCCAGGTGGCGGTCCAGCGGGAACCGTCGGGGTTCGCCGGGCCGACCGGGTCGTACGCCAGCACGCCGCTGTCGTCCTGGTCGAACACGGTGTCCCCGGCGGGGAGCTGGCCGCCCGGCGCGGCGCCGATCGCCCGCCGGTCCCAGCCCTGGCTGGAGTCGCGGAACGCCGGCTGGACGATCTCCGCCGCCATCCGCGCGATCGGCAGCGGGGCGGTCCCGTCGTCGGTGAGCGCGCGCCCCCGCATGACGATGTCGTTGGCGACCCCGTCCGCGTCCAGCGCCACCAGCTCCGGCGTCTCGGCGTCGAGGTCCGCCACGGTCATGAACTCGCCCACCGGGTCGGCCGGATCGGAGGCGTCCGTGATCACGCGGATCTGGTCGCCGGCCATGATGTCCGGCGTCGTCCCGCTCCAGCAGGGCGGGCCGTCGTGGTTGAGCTCCAGCAGGTCGGTCTCGACCGGCTCGCCGGACGTGCCCACCTTGACGCCGTCGCGCCACACCTCCACGACGAACGGGTCGTCGAACCCGGCGGCGCCCACCATGTCGATGGCGGGGAAGACCTCGATGGCGTGCGGCGGCGTGACCGGCTCGATGGCGGCGTTCGCGGGCGACGCGCCAATGGGCAGGGCGGCCGCGACGATGGCCAGGGTGAGGCCCGGGGCCAGCACCCGTCGGCTGCGCAGGATCGCGGTGGCGTGCCGCCGGGCCGCCGCCAGGCGGGAGCCGGCGCGTCGCCCCGGCTCGCCACCTGGCAGCTGCCCGGAGGGCAGCATGGCAGGTCGTGAAGTCACAATTCCCCCTCTTAACGTCCGAAGACGATGCGGGGCCACCCTCCCGTACGGACATTTGGTGGATCTGAGGCTTCTCGACCAAGTCACCTCAGCTCAGCCACAGGTCCGCATTTGCCCGGCCGGGCGGGGGCCGGGTGGGTCGCGTAGCCTCGCGGGGGTTGCCGGGCGGCGGCCCGGGTCGGGAGAGGGAGCGGGCATGCACAGGGAGCTGCGGGCGGAACTCGTGCTGGACGCCAAGGCGCGGCTCGGCGAGGGCCCGGTCTGGGACGCGGCGCGGGACCGGCTCCTGTTCGTGGACATCCTCGCGCCGGCGCTGCGCACGTTCCGCCCGGACACCGGCGCCACGACCAGCGTGCCGGTGGCGCAGTACCTCGGGGTGATCCGCCCGCGCGCCGGCGGCGGCCTGGTCGCCGGCGTCGCCGACGGCTTCGCCGCGCTCGACGAGCAGACCGGGGAACTCACCCTGCTGGCGCCGGTGGAGCGCGACAACCCGGGCAACCGGATGAACGACGGCGGGTGCGACCCGGCCGGCCGGTTCTACGCCGGCACGATGGCCATGGACGAGGGAGTGGGGCAGGGGGGCCTGTACCGGCTCGACCGCGACCACGGCCTGCGCACCGTGCTGACCGGCGTGAGCGTCTCCAACGGCATCGCCTGGAGCCCGGACGGCACGCTCATGTACTACGCGGACACCCCGACGCACCGGGTCGACGTGTTCGACTACGACGTGGCGAGCGGGTCGGCCGGCGGCCGGCGGCCCTTCCTCGACTTCACCGCGGAGAAGGGCCTGCCGGACGGCCTCACCGTCGACGCGGACGGCGGTCTGTGGATCGCGCTGCACGGGGCCGGCACGGTGCGGCACTACACGGCCGGCGCCGAGCTGGCCACCACCGTGGAGCTGCCGGTGCGGGCGGTCACCGCGTGCGCGTTCGGTGGGCCGGGCCTGGGCACGCTGTACGTCACGACGGCCGCCGACCTGGAGGCCGGCGAGCGGAGCCCGCTGGCCGGCGCGCTCTTCGCGGTGGAACCGGGGGTACGGGGCCAGCCGGTCGTGCAGTACGCCGGCTGACCGGTCCGGGTTACCGGCCGTACGCTGCCTGCATGCCCGCGTACCTGGCGGTCGCCCTCGGCGCGGAGAGTGGCCGGGTGCTGCGCGGCGACCTGCGCCCCGCCGCCCGCGGCCCCGACCGGCTGGTCGTCGAGGAGGTGCACCGCTTCGCCAACCGGCCGGTCCGGCGCCCGGACGGGCTGTACTGGGACATCGACGGCCTCTACGGCGGGGTGACGGCTGGGCTGGGCGCCGCGCTGGGCCGCGGGCCGGCCGTGGCCAGCGTGGGCGTGGACGCCTGGGGCAACGACTTCGGCCTGCTGGACGACCATGGCCGCCTGCTGGCCGCGCCGTGGCATCACCGGACGTCCCGGACCGCCGGCATGGTCGGGCGGCTGGCGGAGCGGATCGGCCCGGACGAGCTCTACGCGACGACCGGCACCCAGTTCCTGCCGATCACGACGGCGTGCCAGCTGCTGGCGATGGCCGGCTCGCCGGCGCTGGCGGCGGCGGAACGGCTGGTGCTGGTGCCTGACCTGATCTCGTACTGGTTGACCGGCCGGCAGGTCACCGAGCGGACCGTGGCGAGCACGAGCCAGCTGTGGGACATCCGCGGCGGGTCCTGGGCGACCGGGGTGATCGAGCGGCTGGGCCTGCCGGCGCGGTTGTTCGCCGGCGAGGTCGTGGCGCCCGGCACGCCGGTGGGCCCGCTGCGGGCCGAGCCGGGCAGCGGCGCGCCGCTGGTCGTGGCGGTCGCGGGGCACGACACGGCCTCGGCGGTCGCGGCCGTGCCGGGCGGCCCCGAACCCTTCGGGTACGTCTCCTGCGGCACGTGGTCCCTGGTGGGGCTGGAGACCCCGGCGCCGATCACCACCCCGGCGGCCCGCGCCGCGCACTTCACCAACGAGGCCGGCGTGGGCGACACCGTCCGCTTCCTCAGCAACGTCAACGGGCTGTGGCTGCTCCAGGAGTGCCGCCGGGCGTGGGCCGACGGGCCGGGCGCGCCGTCGTACCCGCAGCTCACCGATGCCGCCCGGGCGGCGCCCGCGTTCCGGTCGCTGCTGGACCCGGACCACCCGACGCTGCTGGGCGTGGGTGACATGCCGGCGCGCATCGCGGCGGTCTGCACCGCCGCCGGGGAGCCGGCACCGGCCGGCCGCGCGGGGACGGTGCGGTGCATCCTGGAGAGCCTCGCCTGCCGGTACCGCTGGGCGCTGGAGCGGGCGGAGGCGCTGGTCGGGCAGCGCGTCGAGGCGGTGCACGTGGTGGGCGGCGGCGCGGCGAACGACCTGCTGTGCCAGCTCACCGCCGACGTCGTCGGGCGCCCGGTGGTGGCCGGCCCGGTGGAGGCCACCGCGGTGGGCAACCTGCTGGTGCAGGCGATGGCGGACGGCCGCCTCGCGGGCCTGGCGCAACTGCGTGAGGTGGTGCGCGCGTCGTTCGCGCCACGGCGGCACGAGCCGACCCGGGACCGGGCCCGCTGCGAGGACGCGTACGGCCGGTTCCGGGGGATCATCGAAGGCCGGCCGGCGACGTGACAACAAGTGACAGCTTCTGCTATAACGAGGATCTCGTTGTCCCGCGATTGGTGGTAGGCCCAACCAGTGACCCTCCGTCATGCTGATCGCTGAGCGCCGGCGCCGCATCCTCGACCACCTGCGGCTGCGCGGCTACGCGTCCTTCCGGGACCTCGCCGACGCGCTGGGCGCGTCGGAGTCCACCGTGCGGCGCGACCTGCGGGCCATGGCGGACGAAGGGCTGCTGCGGGCCACCCGCGGCGGTGCCGGCCCGCTGGACGGCGCGGACGCGCGCGAGCCGGGCCCGAGCCGGCCCGATCCCGTGCCGGCCGAACGGTCGGCGATCGCCGCCACGGCGGCCGCGCTGATCGAGCCCGGCAGCGCCGTGCTGCTCGGGCCCGGCCGCACGACCCGCGAGCTGGCCCGGCGGCTGACCACCGTGGGCCCGCTGACCGTGGTGACGAACTCCGTCCTGGTGACCACGACCCTGCTGGACGCGGGGGACGCCGGGGACGTCGATGTCGTGCTGCTCGGCGGCGCGCTGCGCCGGTCGATCCAGGCCTGCGTCGGCCCGATCACCGAGCAGAATCTGCGGGAGCTGCGGGGCGCCCAGGTGTTCGTCTCGGGCGAGGGCGTGACGGTGGAGCGGGGCCTGACCACGCCCAACGTCTTCGCCGCGGCCACGGACGCCGCGCTGGTGGCGGCCGCGCGGCAGGTTGTGGTGCTGGCGGACCACACCAAGCTCGGTCGTGACACGATGTGCCAGACCGTGCCGACGGCCCGGATGGACGTGCTGGTCACGGACGCGGGGGCCGATGCGGCGCAGGTCCGCGCGTTGGCCGCGGCCGGCGTCGACGTGCGGCTCGCCACACCCGACACGGCGCGTTAGACGCCCGCCGGCCGAGGCCCGGCCAGAGGCTGTCACATCATCTCAGAGCGCTCCGTCCAGTAACAGGTCTTGACAGCTATTGGCCCGTCGGCGCTAGGCTTCTCGCCAAGTCACAGCGGAACTTGTCAGATCTTGGCAGACTGAAAGCGCGCGAAGGAGCCACCATGCTCATCCCCCGTGCTACTGCCGGCGCGGCGACCCTGCTGCTGCTCGGCACGGCCCTCACGGCGTGCGCCAAGTCAGCCGACGAGCCCACCGCCGGCGGCGGCGGCGCTTCCGCGGGCCAGCAGGTCGAGGCGACCCAGGGCACCGGCTGCACCGCCGATGCGTACAACGGTGGCGTGCCGAAGCTCGACCTCGCGACGGCGACCATCGGCTTCGCCCAGTCGGAGAAGGAAGCCAACCCGTTCCGCATCACCGAGACGGAGTCGATCCGGGCCGAGGCCAGCAAGCGCGGCATCAAGCTCATCACCACGAACGCGCAGTCGGACCTCAACAAGGAGATCGCCGACATCCAGAGCATGATCGCGCAGGGCGCCAAGGCGCTGATCATCTCGCCGCTGAACTCCGAAGGGCTGGACCCGGCGCTCAAGGCGGCGCAGGACGCCAAGGTGCCGATCATGACGATCGACCGGCTGCTGACGACGAAGACGGCGTGCAAGGACTACATCGGCTGGATCGGTTCGGACTTCGTCGAGCAGGGCAAGCGGGCGGCCGACGCGATGATCAAGGCGACCGGCGGCAAGGGCGACGTGGCGATCCTGCTCGGCGCCTCGGGCGTCAACGTCACGGTGGACCGCACCAAGGGGTTCAAGGACCAGCTCGCCGCCGAGAAGTCGGCGCTGCGGGTGGTGGCCGAGCAGACGGCCGACTTCACCCGCGAGAAGGGGCGCTCGGTCACCGAGCAGCTCATCTCCGCCAATCCGTCGATCACCGCCATCTACGCGGAGAACGACGAGATGGCCCTGGGCGCGGTCGCGGCGCTGCGGGCGATGGGCCGCAAGCCCGGCCAGGTCAAGATCATCACGATCGACGGGACCAAGGGCGCGGTGCAGGGCATCGTGGACGGCTGGATCGCGGGCGTCATCGAGTCCAACCCCCGCTTCGGCCCGCTGGCGTTCCAGGCGCTCGAGGACTTCTACAGCGGCAAGGGCGTACCCGCGAAGGTCATCATCTCCGACAAGGAGTACACCCCGGCGAACGCCGCCGCCGAGCTGGCGAACGCCTACTAGACGCCGGCCCTGCGCGCCCAGGGCGCCCCCTCAACCGCAGGGCCGGCCAACAACCCCACCCCGACGGAGGACCCGTGACAGCGCCCCCGCCGCCCGCCGAGGCCGAGCCGGTCCTCGCGGTGCACGAGGTGCGCAAGCGCTTCGCGGGCGTGCTCGCCCTCGACGGGGTGTCGCTCGACCTGCGCCCGGGCGAGGTGCACGCGCTCGTCGGGGAGAACGGCGCGGGCAAGTCCACGCTCATCAAGGTGGTGACCGGGGTCCATCGCCCGGACTCCGGCCGGGTGCTCCTCGGCGGGCGGGCGGTGGCGTTCGCCGCCCCGCGGGAGGCCCAGGCGGCCGGCATCAGCACGATCTACCAGGAGGTCAACCTGGTGCCGCCGATGAGCGTGGCGCGCAACCTCTTCCTGGGCCGCGAACCCACCCGCTTCGGCCTCATCGACTCGGCGCGGATGCACCGGGCGGCCACCGAGCTGCTGGCCCGGCACGGGGTGACGGTCGACGTCCGCCGCCCGTTGCGCGAGTTGGGGCTCGGCGTGCAGCAGATGGTCGCCCTGGCCCGGGCGGTGTCCACGGCGGCGCGCGTGGTCATCATGGACGAACCGACGTCGTCCCTGGAACCGCGGGAGGTCGACCGGCTGGCCGGCGTCATCGCGTCGCTGCGCGCGGGTGGGGTGGCGGTGCTCTACGTGACGCACAAGCTCGACGAGGTGTTCCGGCTCTGCCAGCGGGTGACCGTGCTGCGGGACGGCCGCCGCGTGCACAGCGGGCCGGTGGCCGGCACCACCCGCCTCGGCCTCGTCGCCACCATGCTGGGCCGGCCGGTGCGGGACATCCAGGAACACGGCGTCACCCGCTTCGGCGAGGCGCCGGCCCCGGCCGGGCAGGAGCCGGTGCTGCGCGCCCGCGGCCTGGCCCGCCGGCACGTCCTCGCCGGCGTGAGCGTGGACGTGCACCCCGGTGAGGTGGTCGGGCTCGCGGGGCTGTTGGGCTCCGGCCGCACCGAGACCGCCCGGGCCGTCTTCGGCGCCGACCCGGTGGACAGCGGTTCGGTCGCCGTGGCCGGCAGCACGGCCCGCCGCTGGTCGCCCGGGCGGGCTATCCGCGCCGGCGTGGGCCTGGTCCCCGAGGACCGCAAGGCCGAGGGGGTGATCGAGGAGCTGTCGGTGCGGGACAACATCGTGCTGGCCGCCCTGCCGCGGCTGACCAGGGCCGGCTTCGTCTCGGACCGCCGGTGTGACCGGATCGTGGCGACGTTCGTCCGCCGCCTGCAGATCAAGGTGGCCAGCCCGGACCAGAAGGTGGGTCAGCTCTCCGGCGGCAACCAGCAGAAGGTGCTGCTCGCCCGGATGCTGTGCCTGCACCCCCGGGTGCTGATCCTCGACGAGCCGACGCGGGGCATCGACGTGGGCGCGAAGGCGGAGATCCAGGCGCTCATCGGCGAACTGGCCGCGGAGGGCCTCGGCGTGCTGCTCGTCTCCTCCGAGCTCGAGGAGGTCGTCGAGGGCGCCGACACGGTGCTGGTGCTGCGCGACGGCGCCGTCGTCGGCCTCGCCCGCGGCGGCGAGATCAGCGAGGCGCGGATCATGTCGATGATCGCCGAGGCCGGCGCCGATGGCTGAGACCGCCACCGCGCCGCGGGCCCGCCGCGCCACCGACCGCGTCCGCGACCACGGGGTGTACGCCGCCCTCGCCGCGCTGCTGCTCGGCAACCTCGCCTTCACCCCGCACTTCGCCACCGTGGCCAACCTGCGGCTGCAACTCGTCCAGGTGGTGCCCGTCGCGATCGTCGCCCTGGGCATGGCGCTGGTGGTGGCCACCGGCGGCATCGACCTGTCCGTCGGCTCGGTGATGGCGCTCGCCGCGGCCCTCCTGCCGCTCTACCTCGGCTACGGCCCGTGGGCCGCGGTCGCCGTCGCGCTGCTGGCCGGCGCCCTGGTCGGCGCGCTCAACGGCGGCCTGGTCGCCGCGTTCGGCGTCCAACCGATCATCGCCACGCTCGGCGTGCTCGTGGCCGGCCGGGCGCTGGCGCTCGTGCTGGCGGACGGCCGGCTGGTCGAGCTCTTCGACCCCACCCTGCAGCACCTCGGTAACGCGGCGGTCCTCGGCGTCCCGCTCACCGTGCTCATCACCGGCGCCGTCGCGGCGGTGGTCGCGGTGGCCGTGCGCCGGGCGGCGTTCGGCCGGCGGCTGGTCGCCGTGGGGGGCAACCGGGCCGCCGCCACGCTCGCCGGCCTGCCCGTCCGGCGGACCCTGATCGTCGTGTACGTCGTCAGCGGCGCCCTCGCCGCTCTCGCCGGCGTGCTGAACACCGCTCGGCTGGCGGCCAGCGACCCGTCGTTCGTCGGCCTGCTGATCGAGCTGAGCGCGATCACCGCCGTGGTGGTCGGCGGCACGCCGCTGTCCGGCGGCCGGCTGCGCGTGCTCGGCACTCTGGCCGGCGCGCTGCTCATGCAGCTCATCACCGCGACGGTGATCCAGCACGACCTGCCGGACTCCGTGGCCCGCATGATCCAGGCCGCGATCATCGTCGCGGCGGTGTACGTGCAGCGGGACAGGGGTGGCTCGTGACGGCCGGCGCCGCCGTGGACCGCCCGGTGGGCGGGTCGGGCCCGCCGACGCCGCGCGCGCCCGGCGACCGCCGGCCGGGTGCGCGGCTGGCCACGCTGGTGCAGCACGGCGCCGCCCCGCTGACCCTGCTGCTGGTCGTGGCCGGCGGCGCGGCCGTCTTCGGGGAGAGCTTCGCCGGCGGGCGCAACCTGGGCAACATCGCGCTGGACGGCTCGTACCTGGTGCTGCTCGCGATCGGCATGACGTTCGTCATCATCAGCGGCGGCATCGACCTGTCCGTCGGGTCGGTGTTCGCGCTCGGCGGCGTCCTCGCCGCGTACGGGGCACAGTGGGGATCCGTGGCCGCGGTCGCCCTGCCGCTGGCGGTCTGCTGCCTACTCGGCCTGGTCAACGGGCTGTTGGTCGGCCGGGCGCGCATCGCGCCGTTCATCGTCACGCTGGCGGCGCTGCTGTTCGCGCGGGGGTTGGCGTTCGCCGTGTCCCGGGAGGGCAACACCGTCTACCTGATCCCGCCGGACCTGTGGCTGACCCGGCTCGGCCAGGCGGAGGTGCTCGGCGTCGGCGCCCCCGTCCTGGTGGCGGTTGCGGCGTTCGCGGTGGGGGTCGTGGTGCTGCACCGCACCCGGTTCGGCCAGTACGTGTACGCGCTCGGCGGCAGCCCCGGCGGGGCCGAGCTGATGGGCCTGCCGGTGGCCCGGGTCCGCGTCACGGTGTACGTGCTGAGCGCCGGGCTGGCCGGCCTAGCCGGGGTGCTGGTGGCCGCCCAGACCTCGTCCGGCCTGCCGACGATCGGCGAAGGGCGGGAGCTGGAGGCCATCGCCGCGGTCGTGATCGGCGGGACGTTGCTGTCGGGCGGCTCGGGGTCGCTGACCGGGACGCTGGCGGGGGCGCTGCTGCTTAAGGTGATCCAGAACATCATCAACCAGGTCGGCACGCTCAGCTCGTACTACCAGCAGGTCGTCAGCGGCGTGTTCCTGCTGCTCGTGGTGGTGCTGCAGGCGCGGCTCAGCCGGCGGCCGGGGCGATGAAAGCGCGGGAGGTGGGCTGCCGTGGGTGACCGGGTGGTGCGGGTGGCCGTGGTCGGGACCGGCGCCTGGTGGGGCCGGGAGCATGCCCGGGTGTTCTCGACGCGGCCGGACGCCCGGCTGTGCGCGATCGTCGGGCGCCGCCGGGCACCCACACAGGAACGGGCGGCCGAATTCGGGGTGCCCGGCTACGTCGACGTCGAGGAGATGCTCGACAAGGAACGACCCGACCTCGTGTCGGTGTGCCTGCCCAACGAGGGGCACTTCGGGCCCACGCTGGCGGTGCTCCGCGCCGGCTTCCCACTGCTGGTGGAGAAGCCGCTGGTCTTCGACCTCGACGAGGCCGACGTCCTGCTCGCCGAGGCGGACCGCCGCGGCCTGTTCTTCGCCATCAACTTCAATCACCGGTACGCCGAGCCGATGCGGCTGGCGGCCGCCGCGCTCGCGGCCGGCGACCTAGGGCAGGTGACGTTCGCGAGTTGGCGGTTCGGCGGCGACCCGGGGACGAGCGCCCACCCGCACGCCAACCTGATCGAGACCCAGTGCCACGGACTGGACCTGCTGGAGCACCTCTGCGGCCCGATCGACTCCGTGGCGGCGCAGCTCGGCGACGCCACCGGCCGGGGATTCTCCACGCTCAGCGTGGCCCTGCACTTCGCCAGCGGCGCGGTCGGCTCCCTGGTGGGCTCGTACGACTCGTCGTACGCCTACCCCGGCACCCACCTCATGGAGATCAACGGCCTGGCGGGCCGGTTGCTCATCGAGGACACCGTGCGGCGGTACACGTTCACGCCGGCCGGGAGCGAGCTCAGCCAGGTGTGGCAGGCCGGCTACTTCAACGACCGGGACAGGGGCTTCCACGCGACGTTCGACCGCCACGTGGACGAGGTGCTGCCGGCGTTCGTGGCGGGCCGGGAACCGCCGGTGCACGCGCGGGCCGGCCGCCGCGCGCTGCGGCTCGCCCACGCGATCATCGAGTCGCACACGACGGGCGCCCGGGTGGCCACGCGCGACTGAGCGGCGGTCCGCATTGACCGCACTGGATGCGGCGGCCATAGTTGGTATGGCACCCCAACTTAATGGCATAAGGAGAAGGCAATGAGGCTCAGACGGGCCGGCTCGATCCTGTCCCTGTCCATCGTCAGCGCCCTGGCCGCGACGCTGCTCTGTGCTCCGTCCCCCGCCTCGGCGGGCGCCGGAAACGCGGCCGGAATCGCCGGCCACCGCAGCCTCCAGGCGTACGCCGACGCGATGCAGCCCGGCTGGAACCTGGGCAACACCTTCGACGCCACCGGCGCCGACGAGACGTCCTGGGGCAACCCCCGGGTCACCCAGGAGCTCCTCCGGCAGATCCGGGCGCAGGGCTACCGGAGCCTCCGGCTACCGGTCACCTGGGGGCAACGCATGGGCGCCGCCCCCGACTACACCATCGACCCGGCATTCCTCGCCCGCGTCGAGGAGGTCGTGGACTGGGCCCTGGACGCCGGCCTGTACGTGATGCTCAACATGCACCACGACACGGGCGAGTGGATCCGGCGCATGGGCACCGAGCACGACGCGGTGCTCGCCCGCTACCGCGCCGCCTGGACGCAGATCGCCGCCCACTTCAGCGGCAAGTCGCACCGACTGTCCTTCGAGGCCGTCAACGAGCCGCGCTTCTCGGACGACTGGAACCTGGACACCCCCGAGTTCTTCACCATGCTCGGCGAGCTGAACCGGGCGTTCCACGGGATCGTGCGGTCCTCCGGCGGCCGCAACGCCGACCGCCCGGTCGTGCTGACCACGCTGACCGGCTCGTCCGCCCAGCCCCGGATGGACCACCTCTACGAGCAGATCACCGCGCTGGACGACGACCGGATCATCGCCACGATCCACTACTACGGGTACTACCCGTTCAGCGTGAACGTGGCCGGCGGCACCCGCTTCGACGCGGCGGCGCAGGCCGACCTCGTCAGCGCCTTCGACCGGGCGCGGGCCACCTTCGAGGCGCGCGGCATCCCAGTCATCGTCGGCGAGTACGGCCTGCTCGGCTTCGACAAGCACACCGGCACTATCGAGCAGGGCGAGAAGCTGAAGTTCTTCGAGTTCTTCACCTACTACGCGCGGACGACCGGGCTGACCACGATGCTGTGGGACAACGGGCAGCACTTCGACCGGGTCGCGCACCAGTGGCGGGACGCGGACCTCTACCAGGTGATGCGGGCCGGCTGGCGGCGCGGCCGGTCGTCCACGGCGGAGTCGGACCTGCTCTTCGTCCGCCGCGGCCAGCCCGCCGCCGACCGCACCGTCACCCTGCAGCTCAACGGCAACCGGCTGGTCGCCCTCACCGCCGGCGACCGGCGGCTTCGGCCCGGGCGGGACTACGTCCTGTCGGGTGACCAGCTCACCCTCCGGGCCCGGCTGCTCGCGTCGCTGACCGCGAGCGGGGCGTACGGCGTCAACGCGGTGCTCACCGCCCGGTTCAGCCACGGCATCGCCTGGACGTTCAACGTGATCACGTACGACCGGCCGGCGCTGTCGGACGCCACCGGCACCACCGCCGCGTTCGCCGTCCCGACGGCGTTCAACGGCGACCGGCTGGCGACCATGCGGGCCACCTATCCGGACGGCACCAACGCCGGGCCGGCCGGCTGGACGGCGTTCAAGGAGTTCGGCCAGTCCTTCGCCCCGTCGCCCGAGACCAACGCGATCCGGTTGCTGCCGGCGTTCTTCGCTGAGGTCACGGACGGCGCCACGGTGAACCTCGAGTTCCACTTCTGGAGCGGCGAGGTCGTCCGGTACGCAGTGACCCGGACCGGTACGCAGGTCACGGGCGTGGCGGTGCCGGCCTAGGGCAGCGCAAGCAGTTCCGTCGGGGCCCCCGGGACCCACGCCGGCTCGATCACCGCCACCGCGTCGGCGAGGGCGGCGGCCCGCAGGCTGGCTGGCCGGCTCGCGGCCACAACCGCGAGCCGGCCGCCCTCCCAGCGCACCGGCACCAGCCGGGTGGCACCGGGCAGTGGCCGGACGGCACCGACGACCGGGCCGGTCACGCGCGGCTCCGCCGCCCGGCCGGCCAGCCCGGCGAGCAGCGGGACAAGCAGGGTCAGGGCCGCGACGAGGCCGGCGTACGGGTTCCCCGGCAGGCCCACCACCCAGCGGCCGGGGGCCGCCTCGGCCAGCGTCTGCGGGTGCCCCGGGCGGCAGGCCACCCCGTCGACGTGCAGCCGCGCGCCCAGGGTGGCGAGGTCGGCGTGCAGCCGGTCGGTGACGCCGACGGAGGACGCGCCCGTGACGATCACGACGTTCTCCGTCGCGGCGCCGAGGGCGTCGCCCAGCGCGCCGCGCCGGTCGGGAACCCGCTCCGCGGCGGTCAGGTCGGCACCCACCCGGCACAGCAGCGCCGCGATCAGCGGGCCGAGCGCGTCGCGGACCTGCCCCGGGCCGGGCACCCCGCGGTCGGTGACCTCGTCGCCGGTGACGAGCAATCGGACGGCCGGGCGCCGCCGCACGGTGAGCAGGTCCAGGCCGGCGTGCGCGGCCAGGCCGCGCAGTGCCGCGGTGACCGGGTGGCCGGCGGGTGCCAGTTCCTCGCCCGGCACGCAGTCCTCCCCGGCCCGCCGGATGTGCGGGCGGTCGTCTGCCAACCGGATGACGCTGCTGCCGTCCAGCGCCGCCCGTTCGTAGGGCACCACGGCGCCGGCCCCGGCCGGCACGGGGGCACCCGTCGCGATCTCCACCGCCGTGCCGCCGCGCAGCACCGGCACGGCCGTCGCCCCGGCCAGCACCCGGCCGACCAACCGCCACGGCGGTGACCCGGCGACGGCGTACCCGTCCATGGCTGCGGTGTCGAAGCCCGGCAGCGCGGTTGCCGCGCACAGCGGTTCGGCCAGCACGCGGCCGTCCGTCGCCGCGAGCGGGACCCGTTCGGCGGCGAGGGGCACGCCCAGCCGGCGGGCCAGGGCGCGGGCCTGTCCCCACCGCATGCCCAGGGAGTGCGAGTGCCTTCTCGCCGGCGCGGGCGCCGGACTTACCGCCATGGCCACCGCCACAGTAACGAGGATGCCGGTTTCCGCTCGGACCGCACGAAGATGTCCGGGAGGAAAAGATCCGCTCACCGCACCGCGCGTGCGGCCGTGAGCCGCACGTGGCCGGCGGGCATGTCGCGCCCGCCGGCCACAGCAAATCCGATGTGGTTACGCCGTATTCGCTGTGGGCCGGCCCGGTGCCATGCCCACCGGCGCGAGCCGGCGGTCCCCGTTCAGGCGAGGTCGCGGTCCTCGTTGTCCTTGACCTTGCTGTCGTCGCGCAGCTGGAGGAACGGCTCGTCGGCGGCCGAGGGGTGGCCGGTCGCCGCCACCCGCTGGCGCTCCAGCTCGGCGTCCAGCTCCGCACCGAACAGGATCGCGATGTTCGAGATCCACAACCAGACGAGGAAGACGATGACACCGGCCACGGCGCCGTAGGTCTTGTTGTACGAGCCGAAGTTCGCCACGTAGAACGAGAAGCCCAGCGAGGCCACGACCCAGAGCAGCACCGCGACCAGGCCACCGACGCTCACCCAGCGGAAGCCACCCTGGCGCGCGTTCGGCGACGCCCAGTAGAGGATCGCGAACATCAGGCTGACCAGGAGGATCAACACCGGCCACTTGAGGATCTGCCACGCGGTCACCGCGGCCGAACCGATGCCGATCGCTTCGCCGGCCTGCTCGGCGACGGGCCCGGTGAACACCACGATCAGGATGCTGACGATGAGCAGCAGTCCGATGACGGCGGTCGTGGCGATCCGGATCGGAATCGTCTTCCAGATCGGCCGCCCCTCGGGCACGTCGTAGATGGCGTTCGCGGCGCGCATGAACGCACCGATGTAGCCCGACGCGGACCAGAACGCGCCCACCAGACCGAGAATCGCGAAGAGGCCGGCGCCCTGGCTGCCCTGGAGGTCGGTGATCGTCTTGCTGATCGTCTCCCGCGCCGACTCGTTGGGCACCATCTCCTCGATGTTCGCGGTGATGTCCCGGATGGCGCCTTGGCCGAGCAGCCCGAGCAGCGACACCAGCACCAGCAGCCCGGGGAAAATCGACAGGACGCCGTAGTAGGTCAGCGCGGCGGCCCAGTCCGTGAGGTTGTCGGAGGAGAACTCCTTGGCGGTGTTCTTGATGGCGGCCCACCAGGACCGCTTGCCGAGCTTGGTCGGGCTCTGCGGGCCGGCGTCCGGGCCGGGCGGGCCGCCGCTTGTCCGGTCGCGCTGGTCATGCGTAGTCACGGGGGTCTCCTCAGCCTTGCGCCACTCACCTGCCTCTGTGTTGCCCGCTTCGGCGGCTCCCACACCCGTGGACGCGCTCCCGGCAACCCGAATGGGTGATGGGGGACGAACGGTTATGGCCCGCACCTCCAATGGCCCGGCGCCCATTTTGTCGGCAACCCACAGAATCGGGCGGTCCGACATCTGGACCGGACTGAACGGGTTGTGACCTTTGTCCATACGCCGCTAGAAATAGCCCGGCCATCTCGCACAGCCACCGCACGACCGCTCACGCACAAGCCGGCCCGGTAGGCCGTTCGCCCGCCGGACACCCGCCACGCGAAAGGAACGGCAGCGATGCGCCCCCGCCCCGCCGAGTACGGCGTCCCGCCGTCCCGGGAATTCCAGGAAGCGCCCACGGCCGATCTCAGCGGACGGTGCATCGGCAATTCGTACCTGCTCGTCGAGCGCATCGGGGACGGCGCGACCGGCCAGGTGTGGCGGGCCCTGGACCGGGCCACCGGTGACCAGGTGGCCATCAAGATGCTCCGCGAGGAGCTGCTCACCGAGCCGCGGGCGGTCACCCGGTTCGTCCAGGAGCGGGCCATCCTGCTGATGCTGCGGCACCCGCACATCGTCCGGGTCCGCGACATGCTCGCCGTCGGCGACTCGCTGGGCCTCGTCATGGACCTGGTCGACGGCGGAAGTCTGCGCGGCTACCTGCGGGAACGGGGCACGCTGCCACCGGCGGACGCCGCCGACCTCCTTCACCAGGTGGCTGAGGCGCTGGTCGAAGCGCACCAGCTGGGCGTGGTGCACCGGGACCTCAAACCGGACAACATCCTGCTGGATCAGCGTCCGATGGCCGAGCCGCATGTCAAGCTCACCGACTTCGGCATCGCCCGGGTGCTGGACTCGCCCGGGCTGACCACGCCGCAGGCGCTCATCGGCACACCGAACTACCTGGCGCCCGAGCTGATCAACGGGGCGCCGCCGACGCCAGCCGTGGACGTTTACGCCCTCGGCATCCTCTTCTACGAGCTGCTCGCCGGGCGCACCCCGTACGCGGGTGCCCCGGCGGTCGCCGTCCTGCGCCGGCACGTCGTGTGCTCGCCGGACCGTCCCGCCGGCATCCCGGACGTGGCGTGGCAGGTCGTGCTCGCGTGCACCGCCAAGGATCCGGCCGACCGCCCGTCGGCGTCCACCGTCGCCACCATGATGGCCTCCGTGGTGGCGCTTACCGCGGGCCAACCGGCGGCGCCACCCGCACCGCCGCCACCGGTGGAGGCGCTGGACACCGACGCGGAGGCCGCCGCGCTGTTGGCACTGGCCGGCCAGCTCGACCCCGCGCCGGCACCGGCAGCCGGGCCGGGCTCCGCGGGCCGGCAGATCCTGCACCGGCGGTCGCGCCGCGGGTGGCACCGCTGGTGGCGGCACGGGCTGCTCGCCGGCG
>DASQDS010000562.1:0-2765 GCA_035634075.1 Pilimelia sp.
AGACCAGCGCCCCGAAGATGGCGGCGTCGGCCGCGCGGTCGCCGGTGGAGTCCAGGACCGCGCCGAACACCGAGCCGCCGCCGCGGGCCCGGGCCAGGGCGCCGTCGAGCATGTCGAGCAGCACGAAGGCGGTGACGGTGACCGCGCCCCAGAACAGCTGCCCGGTCGCGATCAGACCGACCGCACCGGCGATCGCGCCCAGCGTGCCGACCAGCGTGACCGCGTCGGGGGTGACGCCGGCCCGCGCCAGCCGGGCCACCACCGGCGCCCAGATCCGGCCCACCGCGGCGCGCGCGTTGCCGCCGAGCACCTCAGGCCTCCGGGGCGGGCCGGCCGTCCGGCCACTGCAGAGCGAGCAGCGCCCGCGTCTCGCGCAGCACCTGCGGCAGCACGCGGGTCAGCCCGATGACCGGCATGAAGTTGGTGTCCCCGCCCCACCGCGGCACCGCGTGCTGGTGCAGGTGGTCGGCGATGCCGGCGCCCGCGACCGAGCCCTGGTTCATGCCGATGTTGAACCCGTGCGCCCCGGTCACCGTGCGCACCACCCGCATGGCGGTCTGGGTGAACTCGCCCAGCTCGGCGACCTCCGCGGCGGTGAGGTCGGTGTAGTCGGGCACGTGCCGGTAGGGCACGAGCATCAGGTGCCCGGCGTTGTACGGGTACAGGTTGAGGACGGCGAAGACGTGCTCGCCGCGCGCGACGACCAGCCCCTCCTCGTCGTCCATCTGCGGGATCAGGCAGAACGGGCAGTCGTGGGCACCGGTCGGCTTGCCCTCGCCGCGGATGTAGGCCATCCGGTACGGCGTCCACAGGTGCTCGAAGACCGTGGCGGGACCGCCGTCGTCGCTGGAGACGGCGACGCTGAAGGCCTCCTCCGAGTCGGTGCTCATCCGGCCACCGTCAGGCCCGGGCCGAGGACCTCGGCGGTCGGGTCGGTGTTCGCCCGGCCGGCCACCCACTCGGCGATCGCGGCCACCGCCCGCTCGACGGGGACGCCGTTGTGCGGGCTGCCGTCGCGGCAGCGGAAGGAGACCGCGCCGGCCTCGGCGTCGGTGGCCCCGGCGATCAGCACGAAGGGCACCTTCTGCTTGCTGGCGGTGCGGATCTTCTTCTGCATCCGGTCGTCGGAGTCGTCGATCTCCACGCGGATGCCGCGGGCGCGCAGCTGCAGGGCGACGTCGCGCAGGTAGCCGACCTGCTCGTCGGTGACGGGGATGCCGGTCACCCGCACCGGCGCCAGCCACGCCGGGAAGGCGCCGGCGTAGTGCTCGGTGAGGACGCCGAAGAAGCGCTCGATCGAGCCGAACAGGGCGCGGTGGATCATCACCGGCCGCTGCCGCGAACCGTCGGCGGCGGTGTACTGCAGGTCGAAGCGCTCGGGCAGCATCAGGTCGACCTGGATGGTCGACATCTGCCAGGTCCGGCCGATCGCGTCGCGCGCCTGCACCGAGATCTTGGGGGCGTAGAACGCCGCGCCGCCGGGGTCGAGGACGAGCTCCAGGCCGCTGTCCTGGGCGGCCTCGCGCAGCGCGTCGGTCGCCCGCTCCCAGTCCTCGTCACTGCCGATCGACTTCTCCGGGTTGCGGGTGGACAGCTCCAGGTAGAAGTCGTCCAGCCCGTAGTCGGCCAGCAGGCCGAGCACGAAGTCCAGCAGGGAGCGGATCTCGCCCTGCATCTGCTCGGGCGTGCAGTAGATGTGCGCGTCGTCCTGGGTGAAGCCGCGGGCCCGGGTCAGGCCGTGCACGACGCCGGACTTCTCGTACCGGTACACCGTGCCGAACTCGAACAGCCGCAGCGGCAGCTCGCGGTAGGAGCGCCCGCGGGCGTCGAAGACGAGGTTGTGCATCGGGCAGTTCATCGGCTTGAGGTAGTAGTCCTGCCCCTGCCGGCGCACGTGGCCGTCCGCGTCGCGCTCCTCGTCGAGGTGCATCCCCGGGTACATGCCCTCCGCGTACCACTCCAGGTGGCCCGAGGTCTCGAACAGCGAGCCCTTGGTGATGTGCGGGGTGTTGACGAAGGAGTAGCCGGCCTCCTCGTGCCGCCGGCGGCTGTAGTCCTCCAGCTCCCGGCGGATGATCCCGCCCTTGGGGTGGAACACCGCCAGCCCCGAGCCGATCTCGTCGGGGAAGCTGAACAGGTCGAGCTCGGCGCCCAGCCGGCGGTGGTCGCGCCGCTCGGCCTCCGCCACCTGCTCGAGGTACGCCTTGTGCGCGTCCTTGCTCTCCCACGCGGTGCCGTAGACCCGCTGCAGCTGCGGGTTCTTCTCGCTCCCCCGCCAGTACGCCGCGGCGCTGCGGGTCAGCGAGAAGGCCGGGATCGCACTGGTCCGCGCCACGTGCGGCCCGCGGCACAGGTCGGTCCAGACCCGCTCGCCGGTGCGCGGGTCCAGGTTGTCGTACATGGTCAGCTGCGCGCCGCCGACCTCGACGTCGGCGCCCTCGGCGGCGGGGAGGGCGGGATCGGAGGCATTGCCACCCTTGAGGCCGATCAGCTCCAGCTTGAACGGCTCGTGGGCCAGCTCGGCCTGCGCGTCGGCGTCGCTGATCTCCCGGCGGGAGAAGTACTGACCCGCCTTGACGATCTCCTGCATCCGCTTGTCGAGGGCCTGCAGGTCCTCGGGGGTAAAGGGCCGCTCGGGGGCGAAGTCGTAGTAGAAGCCGTTCTCCACCGGCGGACCGATGCCCAGCCGGGTGCCGGGGAAGAGGTCCTGCACGGCCTGGGCCAGCACGTGCGCGGTGGAGTGCCGGATCACCGCCCGGCCCTCG
>DASQDS010000563.1:0-8630 GCA_035634075.1 Pilimelia sp.
GGCGGCCGGCGGACTACCCGGCCGGCCCGGCGGTGCGTGCCGGCCGCCCGCCGCAGGCGCAGGCCGCGGCCGGTCCGGCATACCGGGCCGCCACGACGTACCCGCCGGCGGGCAACGCATCGAACGGGACGACCTACGGCGCGCGAGGCGGCGGCAGCGCCGGCATCGCCACCGGGCCCGGCGGGAGCCGCGCGGGCGCCAACGCGGACAAGGGCAAGAACGCGGGCGGGAAGCCGCGGAAGGGCACGGGCGCGCCGGCGAAGGGCCGGCCGCGCAAGGACCCGCTGTGGGCCCGCCTGACCGTCATCTTCGGGGCCGTGCTCATGCTGGCCAGCGGCGGCGTGATCGTGGGCAGCAAGCTGCTGATCGGCCGGTACACCGAGAACATCAGTCAGCAGAATCTGATCGGCACCGCCGGCCGCAAGGACGTGCCGGCGGGCAAGGCGCTCGACGGGCCGATCAACCTGTTGCTGCTTGGTGTCGACGAGCGCAGCCGCAACCCCGGTGACGTCCGCTCGGACACGATCATCATCCTGCACATCCCGGCCAGCCACGACCAGGCGTACCTGGTGTCGGTCCCGCGCGACACGTACGTCGACGTGCCCGCCTTCGCGAAGAGCGGGTACCCCGGCGGTCGCAGCAAGATCACCGATGCCTTCCACGCCGGCGCGCAGAAGGGCGCCGGGCGGGCCGGCGGGGCGCAGCTCGTTGCCCAGATCATCAACAGGCTGACCGGGGTCGAGTTCGACGGCGCGGCGATCATCGACTTCGGCGGCTTCCGGCGGGTGATCGACGCCCTCGGCGGCGTCACCATGTGCGTCGACCATGAGGTCAAGTCGCAGCACATGCGGGTGGTGGACGGCGAGGTGATGTGGCTGTCGCAGGCCCGCGAGCGGGGCGGCGGCAAGCCCGTCGTGCACAAGGAGGGCTGCCGCCGGATGGAAGGTTGGGAGGCCCTGGACTACTCCCGCCAGCGGTACGGCCTGCCGCGCGGCGACTACGACCGGCAGCGGCACCAGCAGCAGCTCATCAAGGCGATGGCCAAGGAAGCCACCCGCAAGGGCATGATCACGGACCTGGGCAAGCTGGACCGGGTGATCAAGGCGGCGGGCGGCGCGTTCATCCTGGACACCGGCGGCGTCCGGATCGAGGATTTCGTCTTCACCCTCAAGGGTGTGGCCGCGAACCAGCTGGTGCTCGTGAAGACCAACGGCGGCGACTTCCACTCGGCGGGCGTGCAGGGCCAGTCGGCGGAGTCGCTCAGCCCGGAGAGCCTGGACATGTTCGCCGCCGTCCGGGACGGCACGCTGGCCGAATGGCTGCTGGTTCACCCGAACTACGTCTCCAAGGAGAAGTAGCCGCCCCGTATCTTGGTAGCTGTGTTCGGACAACAGGTACCCGGTGTGGCGGTGCACGAGGTCGGCGACGGCGCCTACCTGCTCGACGTCCGTGAGACCGACGAGTGGGTGGCGGGACACGCGCCGGGCGCGTACCACGTCCCGATGATGGAGGTGCCCAGCCGGCTCGGCGAGGTGCCGCAGGAGGGCGACGTGGTCGTGGCCTGCCGGATGGGCGGGCGCTCCGCCCAGGTGGTCGCGTACCTGCGCCAGCACGGCTGGGACAACGTCCACAACCTCGAAGGTGGGATGCAGGACTGGGCCGCGGCGGGCCGGGAGCTGGTCAGCGACGACGGGCACCCGCCGCGGGTGGTCTGAGCCGTCCGACCCGGATGACCGGTTCCCCGCTCGTCTACGCGCACCGCGGCTCGTCGGCCGCGCTACCCGAGCACACCCTGGCGGCGTACCTCCGCGCCCTCGCCGAAGGCGCCGACGGCCTGGAGTGTGACGTCCGGCTGACCCGCGACGGGCACCTGGTCTGCGTGCACGACAGCCGCCTCAACCGGACGAGCAACGGGCGGGGCCGGGTCAGCGCCCGCACGCTGGCCGAGCTCAGCGCCCTCGACTTCGGGTCCTGGCACCCCGGCCCGCCGGAAGTCGGGCCCACCAAGGGCGCCGGGCCCACCAAGGGCGCCGGGCCCACCAACGGCGGCGGGCCCACCAACGGCGGCGGCGGCCCTACCAACGGCACCGGGCCCACCAACGGCACCGGGCCCGACCCCGACCGGCTCCGGCTGCTCACCCTCGACCGGCTGCTCGCGGCCGTCCGCGAGGCGGACCGCAAGGTGCCGCTGCTCATCGAGACCAAGCACCCCACCCGGTACGGCTCGCTGGTGGAGCGCCGGCTGGTCGACCTCCTGCGGCGGCACGGGCTCGCCGACCCCCGCCCCGGGGATCCGGTGCGGGTCACGGTCATGTCCTTCTCCCCGCTGGCGCTGCGGCAGGTGCGCGCCCTGGCGCCCGGGCTGCCGACGGTGCAGCTGCTGGACCTCCTGCCGCCGGCCGTGCGGCTGGGGCGGATGCCGTTCGGCAGCCGGATCGCCGGCCCGAGCGTGGGCCTCGTCCGGGCCCGCCCGGCCCTGGTGCCGGCCCTGCGGGCCGCCGGCAACCGGGTGTACGTGTGGACCGTCAACGAGCCGGCCGACGTCGACATGGTCCGCCGGTACGGCGTGGACGGCATCATCACCGACCGGCCCCGGGAGGTGCTCGACCGGTTGGGGCGGTGAGATTGGACCTCGGGGGTGGGCGAACCGCCCGGCGAGGCGGCAGACTTCTGCGCATGGCGGAGCGGCCCGACTATCCCGCGCTCATCGGGGGGTACACCGACGTCATCGACATGGTCAATGCCGGTGACGCCGGCCTGCCGGCGCTGCATCACCTGCTGGAGGTCGCGCAGCAGGCGTTGGGGGCGGTGGGCATGTCGTTCGCCGAGTACGGGCCGCCCGGCGGGCGGGTGATCGCGGCGACGGGCGGCTGCGGGTGGGCCCTCGGCCGCCCGGTGGACCGCCGACACCCGGCGATCAGCTGCCTGCTGGCGGGCGAGCCCACCTGGAACGTGCCGGTGGCGGTCTTCGACGGCCCCCTCGCCGCGCAGCTGCAGGGGCGCGGCCTGCACCGGATGCTGGGCGCCCGCGCCGAGGTCGGCGGCCTGGTCGTCGGGAGCGTCCAGGCCTATTTCGGCGACGCCGCCGGCGCGGCGGGACGCGAGGAGCATGCCGTGGTCCGCTACACCGCCGCCTCAGCGGCCCACCTCTACGGGGACCAGGCCGGCCTGCCGGTGCACGGCGACGGCCCGGTCGTGGCGGCGCTGGCCGACGGCCTGGCCATCGTCGACCGGGACGGCTCCGTGCGGTTGTGGAACCCGGCCGCGGAACGGGTGACGGGCCTGTCCACGGGGGAGGTCCTCGGCCGGCCGCTGCCGTTCCCGCTGCCGCCGTCCGGCCAGGTGCTGGACCACAAGCTGGCGGACGGCCGCTGGCTCAAGATCACTTCTGGCGACCTGCCGGGCACCGTGGAGTCCCGGGTGGTGACCTTCCGGGACACCACCGAGCAGCACCGCGTCGATTCCGACCGCGACCTCTTCGTCGCCGTGACCAGCCACGAGCTCCGGACGCCGGTCACCGTCATCAAGGGGTACGCCGACACGCTGGCCAACCACTGGGCCGACCTGCCGGAGGCGGCGCGGTTGGAGGCGGCGTGCGCGATCAGCCAGCGGGCCGGTGAGCTGGCGCGGCTGGTGGACCGGCTGCTGTCGACCGCCAGCGAGTCCGGGCCGGTGGGCGGCTCGCCGCCCGTACCCTTCGACATCGTCGACGGGCTGCGCGCCGCGGCCGGTACGCTGCCGGCGGACCTGCGCCGGCGGCTGGTCCCCCACCTGCCGGCCGACCTGCCGAAGGCCTTCGGCGACCGGTTCAGCCTCGCCACGGTGCTCACCGAGCTGGCCACCAACGCGGAGAAGTACTCGCCGGTCGGCTCACCCGTCGAGCTGGGCGCCGGGGCGGACGAACGCACGGTCTACTTCCGGATCAGCGACCGGGGCATCGGGGTCCGGCCCGAGCACGTCGAGCGGGTCTTCGACCGGTTCTGGCAGGCGGAGTCCGGCGACCGGCGCCGATACCCCGGCGCGGGGCTGGGGCTGTACCTGGTCCGGCAGATCGTCGAACGACAAAACGGATGGGTGTTCCTCCGGCCGCGCGACGGTGGCGGTACGGTCGCAGAGGTGCGGTTGCCGCGCGCCGATGTGACGGTGTCCGGTGCGGCGTCGGAGCCGGAGGAGGCCTGAGCGTGACGATGGCGTTGGCCGAGCGGAGCTGGTGCTGCGTCGTACCGCATCACGCGAGCGGCGCCCGGGTGGCCCGCCACCGGCTCGCCACCGAGCTGGGCGGGGTGCTGCCCGGGCCGCTCCTGGCCGACGCCATCGCCGTCCTGGCCGAGCTGGTCGGCAACGCGATCCGGCACGCCGACCCGCTGCCCGGCGGGGTCGTGCGGGTGGGTTGGCGGCTACGCCCGGGTGCCGCGCCGCTCATCGAGGTGCGGGTGACCGACGGCGGCGCGGCCGGCCAGCCGAGCGTGCGGACGGTCGACTTCGACGCCACGGACGGCCGCGGGCTCAGCATCGTCGCCGCGCTGGCCGACCGGTGGGGTGTGGACCGGGACGGCCTCGGCCAGAGCGTCTGGGCGCAGCTCTCGGACACGCCGCTGCCCGCCGCCCGACTGTGACCGATGGGGTGTTTCCGGGCCGCCCGGGCACCGGAGGACCCCGGCGGGCGCCTAGGCTGTCTCGCCGTGAGCAAGCGTCGAAAGAACCCCCGGTCCGCCGCAGAGGCGGCGCCCAAGCGCGAGAAGGTGCGCGACGTCTTCGTCGGCCGGCCCTTCGAGGGCCTCGCCGACGAGCCGGAGTGGATCGCCCTGCGCGAGCTGGTGCCGGCCGCGTCCGCCCCGCTGCGGCTGGCGCCGGAGCTGGCCGCCCGCTACGGCGACCGCCCCGTCATCCTCGCCACCGTGCTCCCCCTTGCCTGGCCGGCGATGACCAGGCCGGACGGCCGCGTCTTCGTGGGGCTCCAGCGGCACGTGCAGTCCGGCGACGTCTCCCGCGACCTGGCTGTGGCGCTGCTGCGCGCGCTGGAGACCGAGCCGGGCCGCACGGTCGGCGTGCCGGCCCTGCCGGGCCAGGGCCCCCGCCTCCAGGACGTCCTCGCCGACGGCCCGCTGGACGTCGCACTGCACGATACGTTCGACTTCTGGCTGGACGAGGGGGCGACCGACGACCCGGCCGTGAAGGCCTCGCTGGAGCGGGCCAACGCCTCGATCTACCCCACGACCCGGCTGTCCGCGGCGCGGGCCGCGTACTGGTGCCAGGTGGGCGACAAGGCCCACGTGCGCTGGGTGCTCGGCGACGACGAGGACGCCGCGCTGGCGGCGCTGGCCCGCCTGTCCGCCGGGGGTGAGCTCATCCTCGGCGAGGGCACCAAGTTCGCCGGGATGTTCCGGGCGCACGGCCGCCTCGTGCCCGTGTGGGACCTGCCGGCGAGCGCGCCGGCGGTGGAGTGGGAGGCGCCGCTGGCCGGCTTCGCCAAGCGGTACGCCGAGGCGCTGGCCGTGACCGACGAGCTGGACCCGGCCCAGCGGCGCGCCCGCCAGGGCCTGGTCGGCCGCCAGCTCACCCTGCGCTGAGCGGGTCAGGCCGCCGCGCCGAGTGGGGCCCGGGAGATCGGGCAGGACATGCACCGCGGCCCGCCGCGACCCGAGCCCAGCTCCGAGCCGGCGATGCGGATCACCTCGACGCCGGCGCGTTCCAGCTGCGCGTTGGTCTCGATGTTGCGCTCGTACGCGACGCACAGCCGGGGGGCGAGGGCCAACGTGTTGTTGCCGTCGTCCCACTGTTCGCGCTCGGCGGTCACCGGGTCGAGCCCGGTGTCGATGATGCGCAGCCGGTCGATGCCCATGGCCGCCGCCGCGGCCGCCAGGAACGGCCGCGGCGGGCCGACCAGCGGCTCACCGTCGTCCGCCCGGGTGACCGGGTACGCCACCAGGCTGTCCGCCAGGTTCGGGTACATCACCACGGCGTCGACGTCGACCATCGTGCACACCGTGTCCAGGTGCATGGTGGCCCGCTCCTGGGCGATCGGCACGACGAGCAGCGTGCTGGCCAGGCCCTGGGCGAACACCCGGCGGGCGAGCCGCTCGGCCCCCGCGGGGGTGGTCCGTTCGCCGACCCCGACCGCCAGCACGCCGGGGGCGAGCAGCAGCACGTCGCCGCCCTCGACGTGCTCCAGCGCCGGCTCGTAGAGCACCGGGGTGCCGGCGAAGCGGGGGTGGTGCCGGTAGATCGCACCCGTGAGGGTGGTTTCGCGCCGGCGGGCGGGCATGGCCAGGCTGGTGATCGCGACGGAGCCGCCCACCCAGGCGGACGAATCCCGGGTGAAGAGCAGATTGGGCAGCGGGTCGATCACGAAGGAGTGCTTGTCCATCAGCTCGTACACCAGGCCGCCGGAGCGCCCGGCACCGTTGGGCCAGGACGCGCTGCGCAGCTCCTCGTGGGCCAGGCCGGCGGTCAACACGTCGGCGAGCGCCGCTGCGTCCAGATCCGCCAGGTACGCCGCCACCCGGGCCCGCAGCGCGTCGCCGAGCCGCACGTCGGCGAGGACGACCTCGGTGAGCTCCGCGCGGGCGGCGGCCACCGCGAGCGTCTCGGCCAGCAGCTCGCCCAGGTACAGCACCTCGACGCCGTGCCGGCGCAGCGCCTCGGCGAAGCCGTCGTGCTCCTCCTGGGCCCGCCCGACCCACGGGATGCCGTCGAAGAGCAGCGTGTCGTTGTTGCGGGGGGTCAGCCGGGCCAGCTCGGGACCCGGCCGGTGCAGCAGCACGGTTGTGAGCCGGCCCACCTCACTGTCCACGAAGTGGGTCACAAGTGGCAGCCTAGATCACCGCGGCATGGAGCCGAGGGGAGCAACGGAGAGGACATAAGAGACACAAAACGTGAGTGAATGGTTCATTCATGCGTCTCATTCATCCTCACCCGCGACCCCGGGGTCCCCACAACCCCATGTCGCGACTTACCGTAGTGAAACGACCACTGCTAGCGGACCTTTTGCCGGAGGCCCTGATGACTGCGACGCCCGCCCGCCGCGCCTTCACCCCCGTCAGCGATGGTCAGCCCCCGCTGGCACCCCAACTCGAACTCCTCGAAGCCCGTACCTCCCCGCTGGACTGGGCCCGCCGGCTGCGCGCCGAACGGGAGGCCCGCCGCGTGGAGGCCGCCGGCAACCGGGCGCTGCACCGGTTGGACCACCTCGGCGCCGCCTGGCACGTCGTGGAGTGGCCGCGCACCGACGCCCCCGGCACGGGCGAGGCCGGCCGGGAGCGCGCCGGATTCCTCGCGATCGGCCCCAGCGGCGTCTTCGCCGTCACGGTCGCCGATCACGGCCGCGCGCGGGTCCTCATCGCGGGCGACGTGGTGCAGATCAACGGCCGCCGGCCGGCGTACGTGGCGGAGGCCCGGCGCGACGCCCGGCGCGCCAGCCGCGCGCTCTCAGCGGCCGTCGGCAAGACCGTCCCCGTCGTTCCGGTGCTCACGTTCGTCGGCAGCGGCACGATCAGCGCCCACGGCCTGCCCAAGGACTGCCTGGTCGCGAGCTACCGCGAGCTGGACCGCCTGCTGGTCGCGGGCGGCCGCCGGATCAGCGCGACCACGGCGGTCAAGCTCTCCGAGGTCGCCCGGCACCCGGGCACCTGGCTCAACGCACCGTACCGCTCCGCCGCCGACTACCGGTGGTACGGCGAGGACCGGTCGGCCGCTGACAAGCCGGCGGGCCACCGGTAGCCTGGCACTCGGGCGTCGCCGGTCCGACCGGCCGCCAGCGCTTCCCCCGGCCGCCGCAGGCCGCATTCCGCCGCCGCCCCCGTCGCGATAGCGAGACGAGAGGGTATCGGTCGGCAGGCGCGGTGGTAACCGGCTAGCGTTGCGGTGACGCCCGAGGGTCAATGGGAGGTGCGGGTGGCGCACGTCGAGCTTTCGCTGTCGGAGTCCCTGACGCATGGGCCGAGTGCCGACCCCGCCGGTAGCTTCGACCGCTGGGTCACCACCGTTGCGATATCGAACGAGCCGTGCCTGGTGATCGACCGCGACAGGCTGATCGTGGCGGCGTCTCCGGCCTGCTGCGAGCTGTTGGGCCTCAGCGCGCCCGGGGAGACCCCGGTCGGCCGCCACCTGCTGGACGGGGTGCTGCGGCTCGTCGACTTCACCGCGGCGCGCAGCGCGCTCACCTCGAACGAGATGGAAAAGATCCCCCCGGTGCTGGCCCTGTCGTCGAAGCGGCTGGCGCGCGGGTTGATGCGCGTGCACGACGGTGCGAGCCTGGACGCCACGGTGGACGCGATCGCCACCCCGCTCAGCGACGGCCGGGACGTGGTCGGGTCGCTCACCTTCCTCTCGCCCGTCTGACCGGTCTTCCGGCGGACCCGGGCGGCCCCGGCTGGGGGCCCGAGGCGGCGACGCCGGTCGTACGATGGGCGGGTCCACCTTCCGGCCCCCCAGCCGCAGCGTCTCGAGGCTCCCAGTGTCCCGCGTGCCGCCGCCCCCGCGCGATGGTCCCCGCTCCCGCCGCCAACCCGGGCAGCGACGCCCGCGAAGCCGTCTCCGCCGCGCCGCCACGGTGCTGTTGGCCTGCGCCGCCGCGGCGGGCTGCGGCACGCCCCCGGAGGTGCGCGGCATGCCCGGCGTCCCGGTGCCCC
>DASQDS010000564.1:0-2013 GCA_035634075.1 Pilimelia sp.
CCTCGCCTGTCCGGGCGGCCCCGCCGGTGGGCAGGTGCAGCCGCGCCAGCGGGTCCGGCCGCAGTCGGCGCAGCCACCGCAGCAGCGGCCAGCCGGTCGCGGACACCGCCCGGTGCCGGTACGCCCGCTCGGTGGCGTCGGCGACCGCCGGCACCCCGGCCACGGTGGCCAGGGCGTCCGAGAGCGTGCGGACGGCCCCCCGGTCGACCGCGTCCTCGGCCACCGCCGGCCCCACGAGGCCGCCCAGCCCGTCCACAACCGTGTCCAGGTCGCCGGCCAGCCGGCGCAGGGCCGCCTGCCGCTCGGCCACCGTGCGTTCGAGCTGGGCGCGCAACTCGTCCAGCATCAGCGGCGGGGCGGCCGAGGTGGCCAGCACGGGCACCCCGCCCAGCCCGTCCATCTCGAGCAGGCGGGCCAGGTCGTCCAGCACCCGGGAGCGGTCCGGCGGAGCCAACCGGTCGGCGTGGTTGAGCACGACGACGGTCACCTCGCGGTGGCGACGGAACTGCTGGAGGTACGCGGTGTGCACCACGCGGTCGGCGTACTTCTGCGGGTCGACCACCCAGACCACCAGGTCGACCAGGCCGAGCAGGCGGTCGACCTCCATCCGGTGCGACCGCTCCACGGAGTCGAAATCCGGCAGGTCCAGCAGCACGAGCCCGCGCAGGGCGGCCTCGTCCTCGCCGTCCAGCGCGCTCTCCCGGATGAACCGGTGACGCGGCAGCACGCCGACCCAGTCCAGCAGCTTCGTCGCGCCGTCCAGCGGGCCCCAGACGCAGGCGTGCGCCACGCCGGTGGTCGGCCGGCGCACACCGACCGGGGACAGCTCCAGCCGGGCGACGGCGTTGAACAGGCTCGACTTGCCGCTGCCGGTGGCCCCGGCGAGGGCCACCACGGTGTGGTCGCGGGACAGCGCCAGCCGCGCCCCGGACCGCTCCACCACTGTCCTGGCCTGGACCAGCTCCTTCGGCGGGACGTGGTCGTCGGTGAGCCGCAGGAACCGCTGCACCGCCGACACCCGCTCGACGAGCGCGTCCGCGTCCACCCGCCGGTCACCGCGCAGGGCATCGCGGACCCGCCCGACCACGCCGGTCATCACGCCACACTCCCCGGCAGCGTCACGGCCGCCCCGTCGGTCAGCGCCGCCGCGTGGCGGGCCCGCTCCACCGCCGCGCCGGCCGCGCGCAACCGCCCGCCCGGGTCCGAGCCGTCCGCCGCCGCGTCGGTGAGCAGGCCCAGGTAGCGGCCGGCCTCCTCCTCGAGCAGCTTGTCGACCCGGGCCAACAGGTCCGCCCGCGCCTTGGCAGCCAGCGCGCGGATGGCCTGGTCGCCGAAGATGGCCTCCAGGACCTTCTGCGCCGCCACCGTCGTGCCGCCGGCCGCGGCCACCTCCAGCCCGGTGGGGATGAACGCGGTCGAGGCGAACACCGCCACCATCACCGCGAGGCCCATCGCGTTGACCGCGTACGCGGCGCTGCGGGCGACGAACCGCCGGTCGCCGCCCTCCGCCCGGACCAGGTCCAGCACGCCGCGCTGCCAGTCCCGGACCAGGCGCTCCGCCCGTTCCGGCAGGTCGGTGGAGGGTCGGGCCAGCTCCGCGGAGAGCAGGGCCGCCCCGGCCGGATGCGCCTGCCAGCCGCCGTAGGACTGCTCGGCGGCGTCGGCGGCGGCGGCCCGGATGAGCGTGGCGAGGTTGGACTCGATCGCCGTCTGCAGGTTGCGCCCCGGCGCCGGCCGGCCGGTCAGCGCGGCGATGACCCGGTCGCGGGCGCGGCCGATCCGCGCCTCCAGGGTGCGGAGCAGTTCGCCCGTACCCACGAATTCCTGCCACCGGGCGAGCACCTCGCCGCGCAGCAGCGTGCCGTCCCGCAACCCGCGCTCCACCGTGCCGAGCGCGGCGCCGTGGGCCGCGCCGACCCGCTCGGCCAGCGCCTTCGCGGCCGCGCCCTGCTCGTCGGCGGCGGTGGACAGCCCGTCGACGGCCGGCTCGAGGGCGGCCAGGGCACCGTCCAA
>DASQDS010000565.1:0-2399 GCA_035634075.1 Pilimelia sp.
CGCGCGCCGCGGCCGCCGCGCGGGCGTGCAGCCGGTCCACCCGGCCCGCTGTCCAGGTCAGGTAGGTAGCCGCCAGCGCCACCGCGATCACCACGGCCACCATCGACCACATGCCCCGGGATCGTAGTGCCCAGGCCCGGCCGGCGGCAGCCCGCGAGGCGCAGGTCACCGCCCGGTCTGGGGGATCTCCTCGCCGATGACCCGGCCGTCGGTCGCCTCGATGGCCGTGGCGTAGACCTCCAGCACCCGGGACGCGACCGTCGGCCAGTCGTACCGGGCCACCACCTCGCCCGCGCACGCCGCCAGTGCCGAGCGCCGGGCCGGATCGTCCAGCAGGTCGGCGAGCAGGCGCTCCAGGGCCGCCGCGTCGCCGGTCGGGAACAGCGCGCCGGCGTCGCCACCGGCCAGCACCCGGCGGAAGGCGTCCAGGTCGCTGGCCACCACCGGCGTGCCCGCCGCCATCGCCTCGGTGAGGATCATGCCGAACGACTCGCCGCCGGTGTTCGGCGCCACGTACAGGTGGGTGCTGCGCAGCATCCGGGCCTTGTCGGCCTCGGAAACCAGGCCGAGGAACGTCACCTGGTCCCGCACCGCCGCCGGAAGACCGCCGAGGATCTCCGCCGGGTCGCCGGGGCCCGCCACCAGGAGGCGCACGCCCGGCCGGCGCTGCGCGAGGCCGGCGAAGGCGGCCGCGAGCACCCCGAAACCCTTGCGCGGCTCGGTGAACCGGCCGAGGAAGCCGAGCGCGCCGCCCTCGCCCCGCCGGCCCTCCCCCGGCCAGCCGGGCAGCGGCACGGCGTCCGCGTACTTCGCCACCGCCACCCCGTTCGGGATCTCCACCGCGCCGCCGTCGAGGTGCTCCACCTGCACCCTGCGCGCCAGCGCGCTGACCGCGATGCGGGCGGTGATCCGTTCCAGTACGAGCTGCAGGACGCCCTGGGCGGCCGCCATGGCGCGGGAGCGGGTCATCGCCGTGTGGAACGTGGCCACGACGGGTCCGCGCGCCGAGAGGACCGCGAGCAGGGACAGGCTGGGGCTGACCGGCTCGTGCACGTGCAGCACGTCGAACTCGCCGGCGTTCAGCCAGCGCCGGACCCGGGCCGCCGAGATCGGCCCGAACGACAGCCGGGCCACTGAACCGTTGTACGGCACGGGGACGGCCCGACCGGCGGAGACCGCGTACGCGGGCAGCGCGGCGTCCTCGTCCGCCGGGGCCAGCACGCTCACCTGGTGGCCGAGGCCGATCAGCGTCTCGGCCAGATCGCGGACGTGGTTCTGCACGCCGCCCGGGACGTCGAAGGAGTACGGGCACACGATGCCGATCCGCACTGCGCCCCTCCCCCTCACCGCCGGCCGGCGGCCGGTGGTCCGCTCGCCGACCCTTCAGACGCGCCAGGGGCGGGGGTCGGTTGCCCCGCCGGCCGGGCATCGTCCAACCACAGCCGCTGGAGCATGTGCCAGTCGCGCGGATGCTCGGCGATGCCGGCGGCCAGGCCGTCGGCGACGCGCTGCGTCAGCTCCCGCGTCCGCTGGTCCAGCGGGCCGTCCCGGGGCACCTCCACCGGGCCCGCCAGCCGCCCGCGCGGGCCGTCCCCGTCGTACCACATCGTCGTGGTGTAGAGCGGCGCTCCGGTCCGCAGCGCGAGCAGCGCCGGGCCGGGCGGCATCCGGGTCCGGCCACCGAAGAACCGCACCTCCACGCCCCGGGCGGACAGGTCCCGGTCCGCCAGCAGCGGCACGATGTAACCGGCGCCGAGGCGCTCGACGAGCACGTCCATCGGCGGTCGCGACCCGCCGCTCAGCGGGATGATCTCCATGCCCAGCGCCTCGCGGAAGGCCAGCCACCGCCGGAACACGCTCTCCGGCTTCAGCCGCTCCGCGACCGTCGCGATCTTCCAACCCTGGGCCGCCACCCAGGCGCCGGCGGCGTCCCAGTTGCCGGCGTGCGGCAGCGCGACCACCGCGCCGCGCCCGGCGGCCACGTCGGCCGCGAGCATCTCCGCGCCGTCCAGCCGGAAGCCGGCCGCGATCCGCTCGCGGGACAGCGACGGCAGCCGGAACGCCTCCAGGTAGTAGCGCGCGTACGAGCGCAGCCCGTCGCGGACCAGCACGTCGAGCTCGCCGTCGGGCATGTCCGGCCCGACCACCCGGCGCAGGTTGCCCCGCAGGCGGGTGGTGCCGCGGCCGCGACGGCGGGCGGCCACGTCCGCCGCCGCCCGAAAGGCCGCCGCCGCCACCGGCCGCGGCACCGTCCGGACCACCCGCCAGGCCGCCCCGTACGACAGGTCCGCCCACACACTCACGGCAACATCCTTCGTTCGCGACTGCGGGGCTCGCTACGCTCACTCCTCGCGCTCACGGCAACATCCTTCGATCGCGACTGCGGGGCTCGCTACGCT
>DASQDS010000566.1:0-3136 GCA_035634075.1 Pilimelia sp.
CCGGCGACGCCGGGCTCGGCGGCGATCGCGTACAGCTCGCCGAGCCACTCGCGGTGCATCTGCTCCCGCAGCTCCGCCGGCCAGCGCCGGGCGGCCCAGCCGGTGAGCAGCACGGCGACCCGGGGCGGCCGTCGGGCGGGCCCGGTCACGCCGGCTCCCCCGCGATCGCGGCCGGCCGTACCCCTGCCGGTCGGGTCTGCCCGTGCAGGGCGGCAAGCTCCAATCGGGCCTCCCGCGCGCCCGCGCCGCTGAGCCGGTAATACCGCCGCGCGGGCCGGCCGGCCTCGGCCGGTGCCACGTCCTCCCAGCGGGCGTGCAGCCACCCGGCGCGCTCCAGCCGGACCAGGATCGGGTAGAGGGTGCCGCTGGGCAGGCCGGTGGCGCGGATCAGCTCCAGCCCATACCGGTCGGCGGTCGGGTCGGCGAGCAGGGCGGCGAGCACCTTTGCCACCGGCACGGTGATCATGGGTCGATCGGCCATGGCGCCACGATAGGGCACCCCTATCTCGTCTGTCTACATAGCCTCGCTTGATCGCGGGCCGGCGCCCGCGGCGGCGCGCCCTCGGCACCGCCTAGGCTCGGCGCATGCGGCTCGACCTTGTGGCGCTGGTGGTCGACGACTACGACCCGGCGATCGCCTTCTTCACCGAGACCCTCGGCTTCGACCTCATTGAGGACTCCCCGGCGCAGACGAACGACGGGCGGCCCAAGCGGTGGGTCGTGGTGCGGCCGCCCGGTGCGCAGACCGGCCTCCTGCTGGCGCGCGCCGACGGCGAGCGGCAGAGCGCCGCTGTCGGCAATCAGGCGGCCGGGCGGGTGGGCTTCTTCCTGCGGGTGGACGACTTCGAATCCGCGTTCGCGCGGATGACCTCGGCCGGGGTCCGGTTCGTGACCGAACCGCGAACCGAGCCCTACGGGCGGGTCGCCGTGTTCCTCGACATCGCCGGCAACAAGTGGGACATGGTCGGTCCGCCCGAGGGTCCCGGGGTGCCGGAACGCGGTTGACAACGGCGTCCGAACCGCCGGCCGGCGAGGGCGAGGAGATCATTTTGAGGCCACCGACGCCTGACCGGCCGTACCCGGGGCATGCTCGAAGTTTGGGCAGTTTCTGGCGCGAAGTCTGTACAGGTTGGGATGCCACTCGGCCGTAGCCGAGTGGCATCCCCGCGCCGTCTCAGTCGGCCGTCGTGGTGACACCTATCGGACAAGACATGCCGTTCGGGCCGTGGTTGCAGTAGCCGTACGGGTTCTTCGCGTCCGACAGATACTGCTGGTGGTAGTCCTCGGCGTAGTAGTAGCGGTCCAAGGCGCCGATCTCGGTGGTGATGTCACCCCGGCCGGCCCGGCGGACCACCGGCGCGAACGCCTCCCGGGTGGCCTCGGCCACCTTGAGCTGCTCGTCCGTCGTTGTGAAGATCGCCGACCGGTACTGCGTACCCACGTCGTTGCCCTGCCGCATGCCCTGGGTCGGGTCGTGGTTCTCCCAGAACACCTTCAGCAGCGCCGCATAGCTTGTCTTCGCGGGGTCGTACACCACCTGCACGACCTCGGTGTGCCCGGTGCGGCCGGTGCAGGTCTCCTCGTACGTCGGGTTGGGGGTGTGGCCGCCGGCGTAGCCGACCGAGGTGGAGTGGACCCCGGGCAGCCGCCAGAACAGCCGCTCCGCGCCCCAGAAACACCCCATGCCGAACACGGCGACCTGCAGGCCGGCGGGCCACGGCCCGGTCAGCGGGGTGCCGAGGACGGTGTGCCGGGCCGCGACGGGCATCGGCGTGTCGCGCCCGGGCAGGGCGTCGGCGGGGGTGGGCAGGTCGAGCTTCTTGAACGCGCGCAAGAACACGGTGCAACTCCCTTCCTCCGTGCTCAAGCATGCCGCCTCCCCCGATGTTCCCGTGGGTTCGCCCGGTCCACGTCCACCGCCGCCGTCTACCGCCGGTTGTCCACAGCCGGGGTTGTCCACAGCCGGGTTGTCCACAGGCCGCCGTTTTCCACAGTGACGAGCCCGTTCGGGCGCGGCACACTCGGCTGCCGTGCCGACCCGACCGTCCGCGCCGTTAGACCGGCCGCTGCCCGCCCACCGGGCGGACGAATTCACGTACCTCCTCTTCCGGCAGCACGACGTGCTCAGCCGACAGCAGGCCCTGCGGTTCCTGACCGCCAGGGTGATCGACCGGCGGGTGGCCGCGGGGCGATGGCGGCAGGCGCACCGCGGGGTGTATGTGACCCACGCCGGACCCGTCGGCCGGGAGGAGCGACGGTGGATCGCCGTGCTAGCGGTCGACGGGGCGATCCTCGGCGGCGTTTCCGCGTTGGCAGCGCACGGCCTGCGCGGGTTCGCGGTCGACGGCGTACACCTTCTGGTGCCGGCGGCCCGCCGCGACAAGGACGCGCCGTCGTGGGTGGTCCTGCACCGCACCTCGCGGCTCCCGCGCGACGACATTCACCAGCGGGGGTCTCCGCCATCCACGATGCCCGCGCGGTCGGTGGTGGACGCGGCGCAGTGGGCGACGACCGACGACCGGGCGCGGTCGATCGTGGCGGCGGCCTTCCAGCAACACCTCGTCGGGTACGACGACGTGGCCCGCGTGTTGGCCCGGATGCCGCGGGCCCACCGCCGTGCCCTGGTGGCGCGTACGGCCGCCGACGCCGCGGGCGGTGCGCACTCGTTGCCGGAGGTGGAATTCCAGGCGCTCTGCCGGCGCGACGGTCTACCTTCACCCAGCCGGCAGGTCCGCCGGCAGGACGCCAGCGGCCGGTATCGCTACCTGGACGCGTACTTCGCCGAGTGGGGTGTGCACGTCGAGATCGACGGCGGCCAGCACATGGACGTGCGGCAGTGGTGGGCGGACATGCGCCGCCAGAACGATCTCTGGATCGCCGGTGACCGGGTGCTCCGCTTCCCCGCCTGGGTGGTGCGCGACCGCCCCGCCGAAGTGGCGACCCAGGTACGCGCCGCACTACTGGCGGCCGGCTGGCGCCCCACCGACTGATCACCCGGCCGGGACCTCCCGATGTTAGATCTTGGTCCCGTAGCCCCCCGAAACGGTGGCCAGGGGACCAAGATCTGCCGGCGAGGCGTCCGTCCGTGCGGTGTCCGCCGGCCGGTTTCAGATCTTGGTCCCGTAGCCCCCCGAAA
>DASQDS010000567.1:0-5392 GCA_035634075.1 Pilimelia sp.
CCGCCGAGCCGACCGCCGCCTCGGGCGCGGGGCCGTCGCCGGCGGTGCCGGCCAGCCCGCCGAGCGCGCCGCCCAGGCCCTCCAGCGCCTTGGTGAGCTCGGCCGGCACGATCCACACCTTGTTGGCCGAGCCGGCGGCGATCTGCGGCAGCGCCTGCAGGTACTGGTACGCCAGCACCTTCTGGCTCGGGTTCGCCGTGTGGATCGCGTCGAAGACCGTCCGGATGGCCTTGGCCTGGCCCTCGGCCTGCAGGATGCGGGCCTGGCGATCGCCGTCCGCGCGCAGCACCGCCGACTGCTTGTCGCCCTCGGCGGTGAGGATCTGCGACTGCTTGACGCCCTCGGCGGTGAGGATGGCGGCCCGGCGGTCCCGCTCGGCGCGCATCTGCTTCTCCATCGAGTCGCGGATGCTGGCCGGCGGCTCGATCGCCTTGATCTCCACCCGGGTGACCTTGATGCCCCAGCGGCCGGTGGTCTCGTCCAGCACGCCGGACAGGTGCCGGTTGATCTCCTCGCGGCTGGTCAGGGCGCGCTCGAGGTCCAGCGAGCCGATCACGTTGCGGAGCGTGGTGACCGTGAGCTGCTCGATGGCCTGCAGGAAGTTGGCGATCTCGTACGTCGCGCGGACCGGGTCGACGACCTTGAAGTAGAGCACCGTGTCGATCGAGACGACGAGGTTGTCCGATGTGATCACCGGCTGCGGCGGGAAGCTGACCACCTGCTCCCGCATGTCCACCTTGCTGCGCACCGCGTCGACGAACGGCACCAGCAGGTTGAGGCCGGGCCGCAGCGTGCGCTTGTACTTGCCCAGCCGCTCCACGACGTCCATGCGCTGCTGCGGCACGATGCGCACGGACCGAACCAGGACCACGATGACGATCAGGGCGATGGCCCCGAGCAGGATCGGAATTATGGCGTCCACCACGTCTCCTCGCGGTATGCGTTCACTCGCGGTTGGTAGGTCGCTCGCGAGCTGAGCGTCATTCGTCTCGCCACACCATGGCCGTCGCGCCCTTGAGCTCGATCACGCGTACGCGCTGGCCCGCCTCGATGACCTGCGTCGCGTCGTACGCCCGGGCGGTCCACAGCTCCCCGTCGACCTTGATCAGGCCGGCGTCCGCTCCGACGTCCTCCAGCACCAGGCCGGTGGACCCGGCCAGCGCCTCGACGCCGAACGGCTCCTCGCCCGTCTCCGCGGCCGACTGCCGGTGCCGGCGGATGACCGGGCGCACGGCGGCCAACGACGCGGCCGACACGGCGGCGAACACCGCCGCCTGGACGGGCACGGAGGCGCCGAGAGCCGCGGCGATCGCCGCCGCGAACGCGCCGCCAGCGAACATCAACATCACGAAGGTGAAGGTGAACATCTCCGCGACGGCCAACACCACGCCGAGCACAATCCAGAAAACAGCCTCCACGTACCGATCGTGGCACGCGCGCGCACGCCGCGGCCAACACCTTCCGGCCGTGGTGCGCCGGCCCGGTGAGCGCGGCGTGGGATGTGCCTGACATCGGCCGAATAGGATACATTGCGCGGAGTGTACGAGTCGGGCACCATTCCCCCGGTGCCGGGCACATCAGCCGAAGGGTCCCCCGTGGTGTCCTTACTCCCGGAAACCTGCCGACGGGTCAACGAAATCGTCGCCGCCGCCCAGGCGGTGGGCCGGGTTCCGTCCCTGGTCACCGCGGTCGTCCGCGAACGCGCCCTGGTGCACTTCACCGGCGCCGGCGAGCATCCCCGACCGGATCCGAAGACGCAGTACCGGATCGGCTCGATCACCAAGACCATGACCGCGGCCATGGTGATGCAGCTCCGGGACGAGGGCTGGTTCACGCTCGACGACCTGCTCTACCGGCACCTGCCGGGGACGCCGATCGGCGGCGTCACCCTCCGGCAGCTGCTCGGGCACGTCGCTGGCCTGCAACGCGAGCCGGAGGGGCCGTGGTGGGAGCGGGCGCCCGGCGGCGACGTCGAGGGCTTCCTCGCCGGGCTGGCGTTCGACAAGCTGGCCCACCCGCCGTACCAGACGTACCACTACTCCAATCTGGCCTACGGGCTGCTCGGCGCCGTGCTGAAGCGGGTCACCGGGGAGGGCTGGGCGGGCCTGCTGACCAAGCGCCTGCTCGACCCGCTGGGCATGCGCCGCACCAGCCAGCAGCCCATGGAGCCGTTCGCGCGCGGCTACGTGGTCCACCCCTGGCACGACACGCTGCGTGAGGAGCCGCGGCTGGACGCGGGCGCGATGGCGGCCGCCGGCCAGCTCTGGTCGACCACGGCCGACCTGGTCAAGTGGGCCGGATTCCTGGCTGACCCGACCCCCACGGTGCTGGCCCGCGGCACGATGGACGAGATGTGCGCGCCCGTGGTCATCAGCGACCTGGAGTCGTGGACCGCCGGGCACGGGCTCGGGCTGGAGCTGTGGCGCGTCGGCGAGCGGGTCTACGTGGGACACACCGGCTCCATGCCGGGCTACCAGGCGGTCCTGGCGGTGCACCGGCCGTCGCACACCGGGGTGGTGGCCTTCGCCAACGCGTACACCCTGCGCGGGGAAACGCTCGGCGAGCTGGGCCGCCGCGTGCTGACCGAGGTCCTGGAGCTGGAGCCGCCGCGGCCCGAGCCGTGGCGGCCGGCGCCGCCGCCGCCGGCCGACCTCGCGCCGCTGTGCGGCCGCTGGTGGTGGATGGGCCGGGAGTACGGCGTCGCGTGGGACCCGGCCAGCGGCGAGCTGGTGATCACCTCGCTGACCGTCACCGGGCTGGCGCCGTGGCGGTTCGCGCCGGACGGCACCGACCGGTGGCGCGGCCGGTCCGGCATGAACGACGGCGAGGTGCTCGCGGTACGCCGCGACGCGGTGGGCGAGGTCGTGGCGCTGGACGTGGCCACCTTCGTCTTCCAGCGCGACCCGGACGCCACCTAGGGCAAATCCACAGCTCCGAGGATAATTCGCCTCGACAGCGAAATACTGAGGGCCGGAAGTGTAGGAGGCAGTTCGAAGGAGGTACCCCGTGGACACCGCTGTCGCCCCCGCGGGCCGCCTGGCCCCCGCCGCCCGGACCATCCGGTCGCTGTCGATCCTCGTGCTGGTCGCCGGCGCGGTGCTGCTGGTCGCGGGAGCCGCGACCTGGTTCACCGTGCAGGACCAGCTCGCCCAGGAGAAGGTCACGGTCGCCGAGGACGCCGACCGCTACGCCGGCGAGCTGGTCGACGGCCCGCTCACGGCGTACGCGCAGGCCGCCACCATCGAGAAGCACGCGCTGGCGAGCAGCGACGGGAAGACGTACGCCGAGCTGGACCGCGAGGACCCGCGCCGGGCGACTGTCATGAACGGCACGTTCCTGCGCGCCTCGCTGTTCACCTCGGTGGTGTCGTTCGGCGTCGCGGCCATGGCCATGGGCCTCGGCCTGCTCGTGGCACTGATCGGCTACGTGCTCTCCCTGGTGGCCAAGCAGCTGGCGGCCGTCAGCCACGCCTGAGCGGCGGCGCCCCGCCCCGGGCCGGCCTCAGTCGCCGGTCGGGGCGGTCACGAAGTCGATCAGGCGCTCGACCGCCCCGATGAGCGGGGTCTCGACATCCCGGAACGAACTCACCCGGGACAGGATGTGGCGCCACATGTCGGCCGGCTCGGCCACCCCGAGGGCGGCGCACACCCCCTCCTTCCACGGCCGGCCCGGCGGCACCACGGGCCAGGCGCGGATCCCCAGCCGCTCGGGCCGGACCGCCTGCCACACGTCCACGTACGGGTGGCCGGTGACCAGGACGTGCGGCGAGTTGACGGCCGCGACGATGCGGCTCTCCTTGGACCCCGGCACCAGGTGGCCCACCAGCACGCCGAGCCGGCGGCCGGGCCCCGGGCCGAACGCCCCGACCTCGGCCGCGAGGGCGTCGATGCCGTCCAGCGGCTCGACGACCACGCCCTCCACCCGCAGGTCGTCGCCCCAGATGCGCTCCACCAGCGCCGCGTCGTGCACCCCCTCGACCCAGATGCGGCTCGCCTTGGCGACCTGCGCCCGTGCCCCCGCCACCGCGATCGAACCGGAGGCGGTGCGCCGCGCGGCGGTCTGCCGGGGCGCGGCCGGCGCGGGCCGGCGCAGCGTCACCACCTGCCCGTCGAGCAGGAAGGCGGCCGGCAGCAGCGGGAACGTGCGCCGCCGCCCGTGCCGGTCGGCGAGGATCACGGCTCCCGCCTCGAAGCCCACGACGGCGCCGCAGAACCCGGAGTCGGCGTCCTCCACGACCAGGTCGGGCTCGGCATCGACCTCGGGCACCCGGCGCGGGCGGCGCCACTGCCCGGCCAGCACGTCCCGCTCGTACATCCTCCCCATGCGGCGACGCTAGCCGGCGGGCGGGCCACCGGTACGCAGGACGCGCCGGCCGCCACGACCCCGCCGGCGAGACAAGCCGAGCGGGCAGCACGTACCCTTTCCTGCATGTCCCCCGCAGCGGGCGCGGCGACCCTGACGGCTCGCCGGTCCACCCGGTTCGTGGCCTGGGTGCGCGCGTGGCGCGCGGGCCTGGCACCGTTCGACGAGATCGCCGACGAGATCGCCGGCGACGAGGAGCACCTCGTCGCGGACGCGCCCGGCGCGTGGACGGACGTCCCGCTGTCCGACGCCCTCCCGGCGCTGTCCCGGCTGCACCCCGACGACATCCGGCTCGTGCTGCCGGCACCCGGCGACCCGCGCGGGTTGCCCGGGCCGGGGCCGTTCGCCGGCGCCGCGCTGCTCGCCGGCGAGGGGGTGCTGGCCGGTGAGCTCGGGTTCGTGCCGGAGCTGCGGACGCACACCTCCGGCTCCGGCGACACGTTCTCCACCGTGCTGAGGCAGGTGCACCCGCTCGCCCCGGCGCCGCCCCGGCACGGTGAGCCGGGCACGGCGGAGGCGGAGGCGGATCTGGCGGTGGCGCTCGCGGAGGCCACCGCCCAGCTCACCCGCCTCGATGTCGCCCAGTGGCGGCCGGAGCTGGCCGGTGCGCTGGCGGCGCTGCGCCGCCCGGGCAACGGCACCGACCTGCCGCCCGGCTTCGACCCGCGGGCGCGGCGACTGTATGCCCGCGCGAGCGTGCTCGACCAGGTCCTCGCCCTCGCCGAGACGGCCGCCCCGGGCGGCGCCATCAACGGGTACGAGGCACAGCAGCGGGACGCCGCCCTCCGGCCGCTGACCACCGCGTGCCGGCGGGCGCTCGTCGCCGCCTGCAACGCCCCCCTGGCGCCCTGACGCCGCCGCCGGGCGCCGGCCGGCGGACACCGAACCCGACACCGCGCCCGGCGCGGTGCGAACCCGTCCTCGCGCGGCGGTGCCGCCGCCGGTAAGCCGCAACCCGCGCCCCGGCCTGCCGACGGTGCGATCACAAGGACGGATCGACGCGGGAGGACTCATGCACGCCACTGCCGGG
>DASQDS010000568.1:0-4407 GCA_035634075.1 Pilimelia sp.
GCTCGGCGCAGCGGTCCACCGTCGGCCTCGCCGTACGGGGCGTCGCCGAGCACGCCAGCGCCGCCCTGCCGGCGCCGTGGCCGGCGGCGGTGATGACGGCCGCCAGGTCCCGGCTGGACGACCTGCCCGACGCGCTCGACCGGGCGGTGGCCACCACCGACCTGGGCATGGGCCGGCGACCGCGCTGGTGGTGGTCCGTCGGCGCCCTCCAGTGGGTGTGCACGCTGGCCGCGATCGCCGGCCTGCTCTGGCTCGCCGGCGGCTACGCCGTGCGGGTGGTGGGCCTGCCGGAGCTGGAGTACCCGCGGATCGGCGACGCCCCGATCCCGACGCTCCTGCTGCTCGGCGGGCTGCTGGCGGGCCTGTTGCTGGCCGCGCTCACGCGCCCCGTCGTCGGCTGGGCCGCCCGGCGGTCCCGCCGCCGGGCCGAGGCGCGCCTGCGGGCCGCCGTCACCGACGTCGCCCGGGAGTACGTCATCGCCCCGGTGCGTGAGGTGCTGCACGCCTACGCGCAGGCCCGGGAGGCGCTCGGCGCGGCCCGCGGTGACCGCCGGCCCGCGTAGGCTTCCCGCATGCCCGCTCCCCGCACGCCGTACGAGGCGGTGCTGCACGCCGCCCGGGACGTTGCCAAGGTCGACTGCGCCCTCGACGCGGAGCTCCTCGGCACCGCGCTGCTCGGCAGCGTGTACGCGGTGGCGGACGAGGACCGGGCCGCGGCGGTCCGGGAGTTCGTGGGCGGGTTCCTCGCGGAGACCGCGGCCCGGCGCACCGCGTCCGCCCGGGCGATCAGGCGGGTCTTCGCCGCCCTGGTGCCGGACGCCCCCGGGGCGACGGGGGTGGCGGCCGGCCCGCAGCCGCCGCCGTGGGCCGGCGAGCTGGGCCGAGTCACCCTCACCGGCAGTTTCGCCTACGGCGACGTGTACGGCGACCAGACGTCCTATGTAGCCACCTTCGCGTACGACGACAGCGTCGTGGGCGGCCCGGAGCACGCGGTCGTGGCGTTGATCGACCACAACATCGGCATCGCCAAGGACGTCTTCGTCGGCGCCCCGGCGGACCGGGTGGTCGGGCAGATCCGCGAGCTGTGCGAGACGGACGAGCTGACCTGGTTCACGGAGCTGGAGCCGGCCCGACTGCGCGGCGAGGTGGCGCGCCACCTCGCCCTGACCGACGACATGGGCAGCCTGCCCCGGGAGGGCTCACTCGCCACCGACCGGACCCTGGTGGGGGCCCGCCTGGCCTTGCTGCCCGGGCTGCCGGAGGCGGCCCCCGCCCCGCTGGACGCGGCCGGTCGCAAGGCGCTGGCCATGGATTTCTTCGCCTCGCCGGAGGCGGCGGCCGATGGGCTGGCCGGGCTCGCCGACGCCGACCAGCTCGCCCTCAACTTCTCGGTCAGCCTGCTGCTCGACCACGCGGAGACCTTCCCGGACCCGGACCCGCTGCGCTGGAGCCCGGTGATGGCGGAGCTGTTCCTGCTGGACTGGGTGCACCGCCGGGCGGTCCTCGACGAGGCCGACGCGGCGATCCTGCCCCGCGCGCTGCGCGCCTGGGTGCGCTACGCGGGCCGGCGCAAGGGCCTGCCCGAGGCGGCCGTGGCCGGCACGGTGGCGGCGGTGGACGAGCTGACCGGCGAGTTCACCCGCGTGCACGGCAGCGGCGAGCGGCGCAGCCCGGCCACCCAGGCCGTCGCCCAGCTCCTGGCGGAAGGCGTCGACCCGGCGGACGCGGACGCGGTCACCGCCTGGCTCGGCGCCAACGGCACCAGCACGGAACCCGGCACCGAGCGCGGCACCAGCACGGAGCGCGGCACCAGCACCGAGCGTGGCAACGGCACCGCGCCGAACGGCGCCGACCGCGACTGAGCCGACCGTTCGGGTCCGGGGGGCGGGGCGGCGTGCCGCGCCGCCCCCCGGTCGGTCACATCGGTGCGTCGTGCCCGTCGTCGTGCAGGCCGCCACCGCCACGGGCCGGCGCGGTGGTGCCCGTCGCCGGGGCGGCCGGCGCCGTCAGGCTGCTGACATCGTTGGCGTACGTCCAGATCGCGTGCGCCACGGCGTCGCTCATCTCGTCGATGGCCCGCCGGTTCACGTTGTCGATCGTGTCGCACGCCTGGTGGTAGCACGGGTCGTACGCCTGGCCGGCCGTGCCGCCGTACACCGCCGCCTCGGCCTCTGTCTTGACGCCCTCGGCCCCGGTGAACAGCCCGCCGGACGGGATGTCGACGCCGGCGGCGATGAACGGGCCGTAGTCGCTGCGGCCGGAGAACGGCGTCTCCGCGGAGGCCAGGCCGCGGTCCGCGAAGTAGTCGTGGAACAGGCCCTCGATGGCACCGGACCCGGCCGGCCCGGCCGCTGAGCCGGCGCCCACCGGGAAGGCGGAATTGTCGCCGTCGTAGACGAACCGAACGTAGTTCGGGGAGCCCACCATGTCGAAGTTCAGGTGGAGGGCGATCCGGTCCCGCTCGGCGGCGGGCAGGTTCGCGATGTAGTGCGTCGAGCCGACCAGGCTGGCCTCCTCGGCGCCCCACAGGGCGAAGCGGACCTTGTTGGGGGTACGCCGGCGGAGCTGTTCGGCGACCTCGAGGAGCGTGGCCACGCCGCTGCCGTTGTCGTTGATGCCCGGCCCGGCCGGGACGGAGTCGAGGTGCGCGCCGGCCATGACCACGGTGTCGGGGTCGCCCCAGCGGGACTCGGCGAACACGTTGCGGGTGGTCGACATGGTCCGGGTCGTGTCGGTCACGACCCGCAGGGTGAGCCCGGCGGCGACCTGGGCCACCAGCTCCTGGCCGAGGGCCTGGGTGACGCCCACGACCGCGATGTTCGCGGTGAACAGGTTCCCCAGCGTGCCGCCGAGCGGGCCGGGGACGTTGTTGTAGATCACGACGGCGGCGGCGCCGGCCGCCAACGCGTTCGTCGCCTTCACCGCGAAGGTGCAGGCGCCCCGGCTGACCAGCACGATGGTCCCGGCGTTGGCCGCGCCGAAGTCCGTGGCGGCGCAGCCGAGGGCCGACCCGGTCGGGACGCTGGCCGGGGCGGTGACCGCCGCGCTGCCGGAGTACGTCAGCACGTCGGTGACCAGGTCCGTGGTGGGCGTGGGCGACACGCGCTGCAGGACGGCCGGAGCGTTGCTGCGGAAGCTCTGGAACGGGAATTCCTGTGTGGTCACCCGGTAGCCCGCCCGGCGGAAGATCCGCTCGGCGTACGCGGCGGACTGGTCGTACCCCGGCGTGCCGGAGGCACGGGTGTCGTCGTTGCGGTCGGCGATGCGTTGGAGCGCCTTCAGGTGATCGACCACCCCGCTGACGGTCACCGCCTTGCGCAGCTTGGCGGAGCCGTGCTGGCCGCCGGCGGACGCCGGCGCCGCGGCGGTGAGCGTGACCAGCACGGCGGTGGCGATCGCCGGCAGCAGGTGCCGCCAGGTGCGACGGGATCGTGCCACGTTGCCCTCCTGTCCCTGTCTCCGGTGTCTCCGGCCGGTCCGGGTTTCCGGTGACATAGACGGTAGTGGAGGACCGGCCGGCTGGCCGGCTCGTCGCGCGACTTCCTACCAGGGCCACCGCGGGCTGTTGTCGCGCCGCAGGGTCGCGGAGATGTCGAGCCGGGTGGGGGTGAGCAGGGCACTGCGAGCGTCCAGATAGGCCGGGCACGGCCAGTGGATGCGACACCGGGCGCAGCGGACGATGCGCAGAACGAAGAGCAGCCGGTACGGCTGGTGGCACTCCAACTTGAGCAGCGCGACGACGCGATCCAACGCCTGCCTCCCTCCGGCCCACTGCGGGCTTGGGCGAGCGGCGGCCGGGGACCCCGACCGCCGCGCGCGTGACCGCACCGGGTTGCCGACCTGGGACGGTCGAGGCCGAAGCGTAAGTCATGTAGTGACCTAAGTCAACTTCGGGCTTGCAATCTTGCAAGTTGCGTGATCACAATGAGGAGCCGACCTGGGAGAACTTCTATGACCATCCCGTTGGACTATCGGGGAATCGCTGACGATGTCGCGTCGCGTATCGCATCCGGGGAGTACCCGCCGGGCACCAAGATCCCGTCGTACTCGCAACTGGCAGACCTGTACTCCGTCAGCGTGTCCACCGCCCAGCGGGCCGTGATAGTGCTTCGGGAGCGCGGCCTGGTCGTGGGCGCACAGGGCCGCGGCGTCTACGTCCGGGAAAAAGACAAGGGCTGACTCCGCCCGGCGGGCGCCGCGTGATCAAGGCGTTCGCGCCACGACACGCCGCCCGCCGAGGCACCAATCCCTTGATCACTCCACCTGACGGGGCCGGGTGGTTAGCAGGTTGAGCGGGTTGGGCCTGCCATTGGGCGCCAGCCGAGGCGACCGGTGGACGCGCACGAACCGCCCGACGCCGCCCCGCCGGTGAACCGCGGGCCGCGGGCCGGGGAATCCGCGCGGGCC
>DASQDS010000569.1:0-1618 GCA_035634075.1 Pilimelia sp.
GATCGCCTGGGCCAGCACCCGGCCCGCCGTCGCCTCCTGGGCGGCCGCGTCGGCGCGGTCGCGTTGGCTGACCGCCTCCTCCCGCGCGGTCGCCGCGTCCTGGCGGGCGGCGACCACGGCCCCGCGCTGCGCCGACGTGCCGAAGAACGCGCCCACGGCGACGAACACGACCGCCTCGAAGCCGGAGAGGAGGTAGACCAGCCGGTCCCAGTGCTGGTCCCCGCGCAGCACCACCAGCAGGGCGAGGACCGCCAGGAACGAGATGATCAGCAGGATCGCCACGACGGCCTGCAACATCCCCAGCCGGTCCGCCGGCTGCGCTTCGCCCGGTTCCGCGCTCGCCGGCCGGCCGTCGCCGCCCGGGCCGTTCGTACTCTCCGACATGGCCGCTCCCATCCGCTCGGTCGACATTCACGGTAGGCGGGCCGGGCCACGGCCCGCGCACCGTGACCACCCACAGTGGACGCGGCGACGGGACAAGAAGGACTATTTTGGACAGGCAGCTGTCATTCTTGGCGAGCTACGGCTCCCAGCGAATGACCACGGTCCAAGGATTGACGCGGCGGCGGGGTGGTCACGCTGGTCGCGGCTGCCTGACCGCCAGGGCGCCGGCGAGCACCCCCGGCAGCTCGCCGGCGTGCAGGACGCCGAGGCGCCGGGTCGCCCGGGTCAGCGCGACGTAGAGGTCGCTGTGCCCGCGCGGCGTGCCGGCCACGATCTCGGCCGGCTCGACCACGAGCACGGCGTCGAACTCCAGCCCCTTGACCTGGGCCACGGTCAGCACGACGGTCCGGCGTTCCAGGTCGGGCTCGTCGCCCAGCCCGGTGCCCGGCACGGCCGCGGCGACCGCCGCGCCCAGCTCCGGCAGCCGCGCCGGCGGCACGATCACGCCCACCCGCCCCCCGACCGCGCCGTCGGCCTCCGCCCGCACCAACGCCACCAGCTCCGCGCCGAGCCGCTCGGGTGGCACCCGGACGGCCCACGGGCGCTCGCCCGACTCCCGCACCGCGCGCGGCACCGTGAGACCAGGACCGACGCCCGCCAGCACGCCGGCGGCCACGTCGAGGATCTCCCCTGGGGTGCGGTAGCTGACCGTCAGCTCCGCCCGCCGCCACCGGTCGGCGACGTACGGCGAGAGCACCGCAGCCCAGGACGAGGTGCCGGCGGCGTCCCCGGTCTGCGCGACGTCACCCACCACGGTCATCGACCGGCTGGGGCAGCGGCGCATCAGCAGCCGCCAGGCCATCGGGGACAGCTCCTGCGCCTCGTCCACGATGACGTGCCCGTACGCCCAGCGCCGGTCCGCCGCGGCCCGTTCCGCCGCCGTGAGCCGCTCGCCGTCCTCCTGCCGCTCCGCGAGCCGGTCGGCGGCCAGCAGGTCGACCGCGGTGAGCAGCTCGGGGTCGGCCTCGTCCTCCAGGTCGATGGAGCGGGAGCCCATGGCGATCTCCAGCGCCCCCTCGGCGTACTCGATCTCGCGCTGCCGGCGCGCCAGCTCGGCCCACCGGGTCTGGCTGTCGTCCTCGCCGAGCAGCTCCGCGGCCTCGTCGAGCAGCGGCACGTCGGCCGGCGTCCAGCCGCCGCCCGGGGGGCGCAGCAGCAGCGCCCGTTCCGCGTC
>DASQDS010000570.1:0-1859 GCA_035634075.1 Pilimelia sp.
GGGGGGCCGGCACCTGAAGGCCGTCGCCGCCGCGATCGAGGCGGCAGGCCGCGACGCGGTCTACGGCGAGCACCTTGGCCTTGCCGACGAGAAGGTCGGCCCGCTGTCCGAGGCGGACGGTGACGCACCGTACCTGGCGACCGTCATCTCGGCGCCGCACCGCGACTCCCGTGGGGGCAAACTGTGAACACGCACGCCGGGACCGGCCGGGTCACCTTCGTCGGCGCCGGCCCGGGCGCCGCCGACCTCATCACCGTGCGGGGCGCCACCGCCCTCGCCGGCGCGGACATCGTCGTCTGGGCGGCCAGCCTGGTGGCTCCCGAGATGCTGGCGCACGCCCGCGCCGGCGCCCAGATCATCGATTCCGCGGAGCTGACGCTGGAGTCCACGGTGGACATCTACCGGCGGGCGGCCGCCGAAGGCTTGCACGTGGTGCGGCTGCACTCCGGTGACCCGGCCCTGTGGGGTGCCATCCAGGAGCAGATCGAGCAGGTCACCGAGCTGGGGCTGCGCGTCGAGGTGGTGCCGGGGGTGTCCGCGTACGCGGCCCTCGCCGCCACCATAGGGCGGGAGCTCACCGTGCCGGAGGTCGCCCAATCGGTCATCCTGACCCGGCTGGAGGGCGGCAAGACGCCGATGCCGCCCGGGGAGACGATCCGCGGCTTCGCCGCCCACGGCACCACCATGGCGGTCTTCCTGTCCGCCGCGCGGAGCAGACAGCTCGCCGACGAGTTGCTGGCCGGCGGGTATCCCGCCGACACGCCTGTGGTGCTCGGTTACCGGGTGACCTGGCCGGACGAGGTGGTGCTGCACTGCACGGTCGGCACGCTGGTGGCCACGGTGCGCGAGCACAAGTTCTGGAAGCACACCCTTTTCCTGATCGGACCGGGTCTCGCGCACGCCGGCACCCGCAGCCACCTCTACCACCCCGGACACTTCCACGGCTTCCGCAAGGCCGACCGCGCCGCCCGGGTCGTCCTCAAGGGTGGCGGCCATGCCGAGTAACCCGCCGGCCGGCAGCACGCCGCCACCTGCGCTGACGGTCGTCGGGTGTGACGGCGGACCGCTTCCGGCCGGTGCGACGCAGGCCATCGCCGCGGCGACGCTGCTCGTCGGAGCCGCCCGCCACCTGGCCGGGATCGACAACCGCGGCCGGGTGGACGACCGCGGCGGGGTGGAGGACCGCGGCGGGGTCGAGGACGGCGTGCCGCGCGCCGTGGAACGGATCGTGCTCGGCGACGTGGCGGCCGCGGTGCGCAGGCTGACCGGGCACACCGGGCCGGCGGTGGTGCTGGCCAGCGGGGACCCCGGCTTCTTCGGCATCGTGCGGGCGCTGCGCCGGGCCGGGCTCACCCCGGCGGTGCTGCCGGCGGTGTCCTCGGTGGCGCATGCCTTCGCCCGGCTCGGCGAACCGTGGGACGACGCCGTGGTCGTCTCCGCGCACGGGCGTGACCTGCGGCGCGCGGTGAACGTGTGCCGGGCGCATCGCCGGGTCGCCGTGCTGACCGCCCCCGGAGCCGGTCCCCGCGAGCTGGCCGCCGCGCTGACCGGGTTGCCCCGGCGGATCGTCGTCGCGTCCAGGCTGGGCAGCGCCGACGAGCGGATCACCGGGCCGCAGGACGCGGCCGAGCCCAACGTCACCCTCGTGCTCGGCCCGACCGATTCCGGTGCGCCGGCCCGCTGGCTCGCGGGGGCGGACCCGGCGCCCGGTGGCTGGGCATTGCCCGAGTCCGCGTTCGAGCACCGCGCCTCCATGATCACCAAAGCCGAGGTCCGGGCCCTGGTGCTGGCCCGGCTGGGTCCGCGCCGCGGCGACCTGGTCTGGGACGTGGGTGCCGGCAGCGGCTCCGTGGCGGTCG
>DASQDS010000571.1:0-10376 GCA_035634075.1 Pilimelia sp.
CTGCTCGGCGCGGTCGCCGACGCGCCCGCCCCTCGGGCGGTCGTGGTCGCCGGCCGGATACCCGCCGGACCGCAGGACACGGTCCTGCCGTACGACGACCGGGTGTACGTGCTGCGCGCCACCGCCCGCACGGTCGACGCCCACCGGGCGAGCGACGGCGCGCGGCTGTGGCGGGTCGTGCTGCCGGCCGCCGCCAGTGACGTCCTGCCCGGGCGTGGCGTGCTGCTCGCCTCGACGGACGGCGGCGTGCTGGCCCTGGACCCGGCCAGCGGCCGGCTGCGCTGGCGGCAGCCCGGGTATCCGGCCGGCGTGGTGCCCGATGGCGCCGGCCGCGGTGCGGACCTGCCGGTGTTGAGCCAGCCGCCGGCCAACCCGGCGCACGGGGACATCGGCCGGCTGGCTGCCGTGGACCCGGTCACGGGCCGGGAGCGCTGGGCGTATCCGGCGCCGCCGGGCGGGGTCGTCCGGCTGGACTGGACGGCCGGCAGTTACCACGTCCGGCACCTCGTGACGGGCCTGCCGACCGGCCGCGTCGAGGTGCGCGACCTGCGCACCGGCGCGCTGATGGCGGCCGCGACGCTGCGCCCGCCCGTACCGCCGACCCGACCCGACCCGGAGCGACCGCGGCCCGACTGGCTCCTCGTCGACGGCGCCACCGTGCTGGTGAGCACCTCGGCCGAGCGCCGGGACATGGTCGCGTACGCCGTCGGCAGCCTTACCCGGCGATGGACCGCGCGGTGGCCGCCGCCGCCGTCGTGGACGCTGGTCGGCCGCTGCGACCGGCTGCTGTGCATCGGCGACGAGACCGGCAACCTCTTCGCGGTGGACCGGGCGACCGGTGCGCTGCGGTGGCGCGCCGTGGCGTCGTGGGCGATGTCGGTGGGCGACACCGTGGTCACGCCCGCGAGCGCGGGCGGCCCGCGCCTGGGCACGGAGCCGTCGGCGCTCCTGCGCGAGGCTGCCACCGGCCGGGTCCTGCACGACCTTGGCGGCTGGCAACCCGTGCCGACCTGGGCCGGCGGCGTCGTGCTGACGCGGCAGGACGGGGACAGCGGGCGCACCTGGTTCGCCGTACTGGCGCCGGGTGACGCGGCGCCGCGCGTGCTGGGGTCCCTTCCCGGCCTGGACGAGGCCGGCTGCTCGCCCGTCCGGGACGGGCTGGCCTGCTCGTCGCCGGCCGGCCCCGTGACGCTGGTCGGGTATCGCGCCACCTGACCGGCCGGCTTGTCCCGCCCGGTTAGGTTGGTGCCGGGTCATGGGCGGGCGGAACGGAGGACGCGGTGCGGGTGCTGGTGGTGGAGGACGAACGCAATCTCGCCGACGCGATCGTGCGGGGGCTGCGCCGGCACGGGATGGCGGTCGACGTCGCGTACGACGGTGCCGCCGGGCACGAGGCCGCGTTCGTGACGCGCTACGACGTGGTGGTCCTGGACCGGGACCTGCCCGGCGTGCACGGCGACACAATCTGCGCCGACCTGCTGGCGTCCGGCGCGCTGACCCGGATCCTCATGCTCACCGCCAGCGGCGCGGTCGCCGACCGGGTGGAGGGGCTGCAGCTCGGCGCCGACGACTACCTGGCCAAGCCGTTCGCCTTCGACGAGCTGGTAGCCCGGGTGCAGGCGCTCGGCCGCCGCGCCACGCCCGCCGCGCCCCCGGTGCTCGCCGTCGGTGACCTGGCGCTCGACCCGGCCCGCCGGGTGGTGTCCCGCGGCGGGGCGGCCCTGGAACTGACGAACAAGGAATTCGGCGTGCTGGCGGAGCTGCTCCGGGCCCGTGGCGCGGTGGTGTCCAGCGAGGAGCTGCTGGAACGGGTGTGGGACGCGAACACGGACCCGTTCACCACGATCGTCCGGGTCACCGTCATGACCCTGCGGCGCAAGCTCGGCGAGCCGCCCTTGATCGAGACGGTCGTCGGCGCCGGCTACCGGATGCCGGCGCCGGACGGTGAGGTGCCGGCATGACGCCTTCGGCCGGCCGGCGCGGCCCCGCGCTGCTGCGCCCCACCCTGCGCCTTCGGCTGACCGTGCTGAACGGGGTGCTGCTGATCGGCGCCGGGGCGGTGCTGGTCACGCTGGCGTGGCTGCTGGTCGGCGACGCCCTGCACCCCGCGGACGAGCTGCGCGCGGGCACCCGCGTGGTGCTGGCGGACGGCCGGGAGCTCGACGCGCGGGAATGGCAGCGGCAGATCGTGTCCGGCGCGGAACGGGAGCTGCTCGCCAAGGGGCTCGTCGCCCTGCTGGTCATCGCGGTGGTCGGCGTGGCCGGCGCGTACGCCGTTGTCGGCCGGGCGCTGCGGCCCCTGCACCAGGTCACCGCGACGGCCCGGCGGCTCGGCCAGCAGACCCTCGACCAGCGGATCCGGTACTCCGGCGCGGACGACGAGGTGGCGGAGCTGGCCGGCACGTTCGACGCGATGCTGGACCGGCTCGGCGAATCGTTCGACACGCAGAAACGCTTCGTCGCCAACGCCTCGCACGAGTTGCGCACGCCGCTCGCGGTCATGCGGACCGAGATCGACGTGACCCTCGGCGACCCGGACGCGGACGTGGCCGAGTACCGGCGGATGGCGACGGTCGTCCGGGACGCGTCCGAGCGGGCGAACAGCCTGGTGGACGCGCTGCTGGTGCTGGCGAGCACGGAGGCGCAGTCCGGCCGCCGGCTGGTGCGCACGGCCCCCGCGGACCTGTCGGCGGGGGTGAGCGCGGCGCTGTCCGCCGTGCGGGTCGAGGCCGGCCGGTTGAAGCTGGACGTCAGCGCGGACCTCGGCGCCGCGCCGGTGGTCGGTGACCCGAGCCTGCTCGACCGGCTGGCCGGCAACCTCATCGAGAACGCGGTCCGCTACAACCACCTGCACGGGCGGCTGTGGGTCCGCACCGGGGCGGACGCCGAACACGCCTGGCTGGTGGTCGGCAACACCGGCTTCGAGGTGGACCAGGCGGACGTCCCGGGCCTGTTCGAGCCGTTCCGCCGCGGCGGCCGGGAGCGTACCGGGGCGCGCGGCTCGGGCCTCGGCCTGTCGATCGTGCGGGCGGTGTGTGACGCCCACGGCGGTTCGGTGAGCGCGGTGGCGCAGGCCCCGGACGGCGGCCTGGAGGTCACCGTCCGGCTGCCCGCCGCGCAGACCACCCCCATCGCCGCCACCCCCGCGCCGGCCCGCGTCGCCTGACGCCGCGTCTTGGACAGGCGGTCGTTGAGTGCGCGGCGGTGAGTTCGCGCAAGCCCTTGTCGACGGGCGTAGCGTGGGGTGGTGCAGTACACCGACTGGGGTGACCGCGCCGCTCGCTGGTCCGGAATTCGCAGCGAGACAGTCGATGTGCACGGCACAACGGTGCACTACCTGGCAGCTGATCAGCCGCGAACGCCGGAAGTGCCGGTTCACCTGCTCGTTCCCAACCCGGCGAACAGCGCCTCGAACTGGCTCGACGTACTCGCGGAACTGCGACCACACGCGCACGTGATCGCGGTAGACCTGCCCGGCACGATCGCCGGCCACACCGCGCTGCCGAACCGGCGCGCGGCGAGGATCGCAGCCAACGCGCTGTTCCTGCGCGATTTCGCTGACGCACTCGAGCTCGATCGGGTCGTGGTTCACGGCTGGTCGGCGGGCGGGATGATCGCGTTGCTGTTCGCCGACCAGGCACCCGAACGGGTCGCCGGGCTCGTGTTGGTGGTGCCGGCGCTTCCTCCTCCGCTGAGCGACGGCGAGGCTTGCAGGTGGCGGATCCTCGGCGGGGCGGGGTTGGCCATCGTCGCACCGGTTGCCCTGGGGCTGCTCCGCGTTTCGGGGCGGCGCCTCCTCGCTGCGCAGCGGCGGGTACTGGACGATCCCGCGTCGATTGCGGGCAGCACCTGGAATACCGGCGGTGACCTGACGAGAATGTCGCCGGAAATCGCCGGCCTCATGCGGGACGAGATGTCGGCGGTCGAGCCGGCGCGGTTGGGAAGCGCGGTCACGGTGTATGCCTCGCTGATGTCGCTGATGTTCGTCCGGCGGCGACCCGTGCTCGACGCGATGCGCCGGGTCGCGTCGCCAACTCTCCTCGTCTGGGGCGATGAGGATCGCCTCACTCCCCGCGCGTCGATCGATGACTGGACGGCGCGGCGGCCCGACTGGAAACTGGCGGTCCTCCACCGCGTGGGTCACGCGCCGCCGTTCGAAGTCCCCGCCGATTACGCTCGCACGGTCATCGACTGGTGTGGTCCACGGGGGGGTGCGGGGGCTAGGCGGTGATGCTGCGCCAGCGGGGGACGCCGCCCGGTGGCTCCGCCGGCAGCAGCCACACCGGGTTGGTCACCGCGACCACGGAGCCGTCGGCGGCGCGGACCTGGGTGCGCACGTAGACCCCCGAGCCGGGCTTGATCCGCACCCGGTGCCGGCCGTCGGGGACCTCGGCCGCGGGCACGAACACCGACGTGGTCGCCGGGGTCAGGTCCGCCGTGCCGGCCAGGTCCACCGCCCCGGTGATGATTTCGAGCGCCGCGCCGACCGGCAGGTCCGCGGCGCGCAGGTCCACGGTGACCCGGCGCGACCGGGTGAGCACGACCCCGCCCATGACGGACCCGCCGGCCACCTTGATGGCCATCGTGCCCCGGTAGGCGGCCGGATCGGTGAACCAGGCGCGCCCGGCCCGCAGGGCCCGGACCAACGCGTCGCGGCTCGTCGACCGGGCCCAGGCGTACGTGATCCACCGCTCCGGCTCTTGCAGCCACCGCCGCCCGTCGTGGTCGTCGCTTGCGCCCACGGCGGTGAAGAAGACCGCGTTGCGGGCCGCGACGTCGAAGACCCAGAGCAGGTCCTCGAGCCGGTCGCGGCCGATCTCGACCAGGTCGGCCCCGAGGTTGTCCTGCTCGATCATGAGCGTGGCGAGGGACTCGCGGGTCTCCACGTCCAACGGGTGGTTCCAGCAGACGATGCCGCCGTGGGCGTGCAGGAAGTCGACCATCGACCGGGTGAGCGCGGGATCGTTGTCGCGGTACGGCGGCGAGGGGAACGCCGGCAAAGTCTGGTCCCCGCCGTACCAGTTGAGGTGCCGCACGAGCGAGACCTCGTACGCCGGATAGTGGGTGACGTCCGGGTACTCCTCGCGATATCGGCGCAGCACCTCCTCGCGCAACCGCTCGCCCTCCTGGCCGTCACGTCGGGTCCGGCGAAAGCGCAGCCGGTCCACCACCACGCTGCCCTGCTCGCCCGCGCCCACGCTCATGCCGACCCGCAGGTTGCGCAGCGCGTTGTCCTCCGCGACCAGGTCCGGCCACAGTTCGTGGACGTCCGCCACCAGGTTCAGGCGCAACGTCGCCCATTCGCCGGCGCCGGCGGGCAGGTCGACGGTGCCCACCAGGCCGGCGGCGGTGACGCGCCGCTCGGCCATCCCGCCGACCCGGTACCGCAGCCGGTACGTGCCGGCCGGGCGGCCCGCGCGCGCCGGGTGGTGGGAAAGGTCGATGTGGAGGATGAACGCCGCCGCCGGCCCGACGAGCTCCGGCAGCACGTCGAGCTTCAGCGTGGTGTCGGCGATGCAGGTGCCGTACGTGAAGTTCCACGCCGTGCCGGCGTACCAGGCCGTCCCGCCCGTGGGCGCGGCGCCGGTGGCGGCCAGGCGCAGCGCGCTCGGCGGATCTTCCGGCGAGCGCGGGTCCGTGACGAACTCCACCGTGGACGCCGACAGCGTCCCCTCGTCGCGGCGGGCCCACGTCCAGGTCAGTTCGCCTTCGAGCTCCTGCACGCCGGTGAAGTGCACGTCCTCCCGGTAGTCGTGCGCGGCGACCCGGAAGTCGTGGTCGGTCCACCAGATGACGTCCACGTCGTGCTCGCGGGCCTGTTGAAGGTGGCCCTCGTAGCTGCCGACGCCCTCGCTGAAGGAGGCGTGGATGTGCATCGCCATGCTGATCGGCCGCAGGCGCCGGCGGGCCCGTGCGTCGGCCGGCCCGGCGCTGGTCACGCCCGCGGCGCCCAGGCCGACAGCGGCGAGGCCACCGGCGGCCGCGGACAGCGCGCCGCGGCGCGAAACGGTGGGGTAGTCGGCCATGAGCTCTCCAGACCTGCGTCAGGTCCCGTACGCCCGGACGAGCCGGGTCCGCCGACGCCTCACCGATACACCCGTCGCCGGCCGGGAGGGTTGCGGGCCCGGCGGCAGGCCGCAAGCGTCGTCAGCGGCCATGCTCCACCACGCCGCGGAGCTTGATGACCTCAGCCTTGGCCTGCTCGGCCGTCTTGAAGTAGTTGGCGACCATGCCGAGGCTCCCGCGGTCCGCCCACAGGCACATGCCGATCTTGATGCCGCTGGCGGCCGCGTCGCCGCACTTGGCCACGCCGCCGAGCGGGCCCGGGTCCACCGGGGCGGTGTTGGTCACCGTCAGCCCGCCGCCGCCCATGCTCTTGATCGCGTCATCGAGCTGCTTCTCGGGGCTGGCGATCAGCCCGGACGCCCCCGCGATCATCACCAGGTCCCGCTTGAGCGGGTCGCCGTAGAACGCGCCGACCGTGCTCGTCGCGCCCGGCAGGCTCGCCTTCATGCTGGCGATCATCTGGTCGGACGCCGTCTTGAGCTTCGGGTCCGTGACCTTCGGCCGGCCGGCCAGCGTCTCCGGGGCGACGAGGCGGGTCTTCGTGGCGTCGACCACCTCGTCGACGTCGTCCTTGAACGCCACGTACGCGATCGCCGCCCCGCCGCCGCAGAGCAGCACCAGGGAGGCGAGCACGATGAGCACGATGCGGCCGGCCCGCGACTTCTTCTTCGGCGGTGGCCCCCCGCCGTACGGCGGCTGTTGCCCGTACGGCGGCTGTTGCCCGTACGCCGGCTGCTGGCCGTGTTGGCCGTACGCCGGCTGGCCGCCGCCGTAGCCCGGCTGCCCGTGCTGCGGCGGCTGCCCGCCGGGCTCCGGGTAACCCGAGGACGGCGGGACGGGCGGCTGCGACATGGGTGCTCCGGGGACGCGTAGGGGCTGACCTGCCGACTCTACCGACGCGTTCGCAACGCCGGTGTCCGCTCGCGCCTAACCGACAATCCCGACGCCTCAGGCCGGCCGGCTGGCCTCCCCCGGTGGCAGGAACCGCCGCCCGGTGACCCGCTCCGCCGTGCCGGTGCGGTCCAGGTAGGGGGTGATGCCGCCGAGGTGGAACGGCCAGCCCGCGCCGAGGATGAGGCACAGGTCGATGTCCTGCGGCTCCGCCACGACGCCCTCGTCCAGCATGAGCCGCGCCTCCTCGGCGAGCGCGTCGACGGCGCGGCGGCGCACCTCCTCGGCCGTCAGCGGCGCGTCGCCGGTGCGCAGCAGCGCCGCGGCGGCCGGGTTGATCTCGTCGTCCACGACGACGGGCACGCCGGCCTCGACGATGCGCCGCAGGTTGTCGCTCACCGGGAACCGCTGCGGGAAGGCCGCGTGCAGGGTCTGGCCGACGTGGTACGCCACGGCGGGGCCGACGAGCTGGAGCAACGCCAGCGGGCGCATCGGCAGCCCGAGTGGGTCCAGCGCGGCGTCGGCGACCTCCAGCGGCGTGCCCGCGTCCACGGCGGCGAAGGTCTCCGCGAGGAACCGGGTGAGGAGCCGGTTCACCACGAACGCCGGGGCGTCCGAGACGAGCACCGAGGACTTGCGCAGCGCCTTGCCGACGGCGAACGCCGTGGCGAGCGCCGCCTCGTCGGTCCGCTCGCCGCGCACGATCTCCAGCAGCGGGAGCACCGCCACCGGGTTGAAGAAGTGGAAGCCGACGAGCCGTTGCGGGTGCTCGAGGTCGGCCGCCATCGCGGTCACCGACAGCGAGGACGTGTTGGTGGCCAGCACCGTCTCCGGCGCGACGATCTTCTCCAGCTCCGCCCAGACCTGCTTCTTGACCTCGAGATCCTCGAAGACGGCCTCGATGACGAAGTCCGCGTCCGCGAACGCGCCCTTGTCCACCGAACCGGACACCAGGCCGCGGACCCGCGCGGCCGTGCCGGCGTCCAGCCGGCCCTTGCCGACGAGCTTGTCCACCTCCGCGGTCACGTACCCGACGCCGGCGTCCACCCGCGCCTGATCCAGGTCGGTGAGGACCACCGGCACCTGCAACCGCCGGGCGAAGAGCAGCGCCAGCTGGGAGGCCATCAGGCCGGCGCCCACGATGCCGACCTTGGTCACCGGGCGGGCCAGTGCCGCCGGGGGCGCGCCGACCGGCCGCTTGGCCCGCCGCTGCACCAGGTCGAAGGCGTACAGCCCGCTGCGCAGCTCCGGGGAGAGCACGAGGTCGGTCAGCGCCGCCTCCTCGGCGGCGCGGCCGTCGGCGAACGGCGCGTCCTTCGCCAGCGCGAGCAGGTCGAGCGCCCGGTACGCGGCCGGGACCGCGCCGTGCAGCCGCGCGTCCAGGGTGCGCCGGGCGAAGAACAGCACCCCGTCCCACATGTCGAGGTCGACCTCCGGCCGCGGCACGGCGACCTCGCCCCGCACCACGCCCGCCGCCCACTCGATCGATCGTTCGACGAAATCGGCCGGCTCCAGCAGTACGTCGGCGATGCCGAGCTCCGCCGCCTGGGCCGGTTTGAGCATCCGGTTCTGCGTCAGCGGGTTCTGCAGGATGACCGTGGTGGCGGCGGCGATGCCGATCAGCCGCGGCAGGAGCTGCGTGCCGCCCCAGCCGGGCACCAGGCCCAGCGACACCTCCGGCAGCGCCAGCGCGGCGGCCCCGCCGGACAGGGTCCGGTAGTGGCAGTGCAGGGCCAGCTCCAGGCCGCCGCCCATGGCGGCGCCGTTGACGAAGGCGAACGTCGGCACGGAGCTCTCCCGCAGCCGGCCGAACACCTCGTGGCCGCCGCGGCCGAGCTGCCGCGCCTGCTCCTCGGTGGTGACCAGCGGCAGCCCGGTCAGGTCGGCGCCCACGCAGAAGATGTACGGCTTGCCCGTCACCGCCACGAACGACGGCCCGGCGGCCAACGCCTCCGTGATCGCCGCGTCCAGGCTGGCCAGGCCGGCCGGGCCGAACGTGTTGGGCTTGGTGTGGTCCAGCCCGTTGTCCAACGTGATCAGGGCCGCGGGCCGGTCCAGCCCGGGCACCGCCACCAGCCGCAGCAGCGACCGGGTCACGACCTCGTTCGGGAACTCCAGATCGATCACGCGTCTCCCTCCCCGTGCGGGCCCGCCCAGTGCGGATTCTCCCAGATCACCGCGCCGCCCATGCCGATGCCGATGCACATCGCGGTCAGCCCGTAGCGCACCTCGGGCCGTTCCGCGAACTGCCGCGCGAGCTGGGTCATCAGCCGCACGCCGGAGGACGCCAGCGGGTGCCCGACGGCGATCGCGCCGCCCCACGGGTTGACCCGGGGGTCGTCGTCGGCGATGCCGAAGTGGTCGAGGAAGGCCAGCACCTGCACCGCGAACGCCTCGTTCAGCTCGAACAGGCCGATGTCGCCGATGCCGAGGCCGGCCAGGCGGAGCGCCTTCTCGGTGGCCGGGATGGGCCCGACGCCCATCACCTCCGGCTCGACACCCACGAAGGCGTACGACACCAGGCGCATCGCCACGGGCAGGCCGAGCTCCGCCGCCACCTCCTCGGCGGCCAGCAGACCGGCGGTCGCGCCGTCGTTGAGGCCGGCGGCGTTGCCCGCGGTCACCCGGCCGTGCGGGCGGAAGGGCGTCTTCAGCGTGGCCAGCTTCGCCAGGGTCGTGTCCGGCCGCGGCGCCTCGTCCACGGTCGCCAGGCCCCAGCCCGAGTCGGGGTCGCGCACCGCGACGGGCACGAGGTCCGGCTGCAGCTTGTTGTTCGCGTACGCCTTGGCGGTGCGCTGCTGCGACGCGAGCGCGAAGGCGTCGCACCGTTCCTTGCCGATGTGCGGCAGCCGGTCGTGCAGGTTCTCCGCGGTGGCGCCCATCACGAGCGCGGACGGGTCGACCAGCTTCTCCGCGAGGATCCGCGGGTTGGGGTCGACGCCCTCGCCCATCGGGTGGCGGCCCATGTGCTCGACGCCGCCGGCGATCGCGACGTCGTAGGCGCCCATCGCGATGCCGCCGGCGACAGCGGTCACGGCGGTCATCGCGCCGGCGCACATTCGGTCGACGGCGAAGCCGGGGACGGATTTGGGCAGGCCGGCCAGCAGCGCGGCCGTCCGCCCGATGGTCAGGCCCTGGTCGCCGGTCTGCGTGGTCGCGGCGATGGCCACCTCGTCCACGCGGTCCGGCGGCAGGCCGGGGTTGCGCCGCAGCAGCTCCCGGAGGCAGCGGATGACGAGGTCGTCGGCGCGGGTGTGGGCGTACATGCCGCCGGCCCGGCCGAATGGCGTCCGGACGCCGTCGACGAAGACGATCTCACGTGGCTGACGTGGCACCGGCGGGCCTCCTGTCGGTGGTTCGCTCTCTCGCGCCACTTATGCTACTCGCGGGTAACTAAAGGCCGCACCCGTCCGGGTGTG
>DASQDS010000572.1:0-5651 GCA_035634075.1 Pilimelia sp.
CGGAGAGCGCGAACAGCAACCAGCCCAGGGCCCCGACCACCAGCGCCGCGACGACCCATGCGACGCCGAGCGGGACGCGGGGGAACGGGGCGGTGGAGTCGTTCCGCACATCAGCCATGCGTCGATACTGGCCCGCCGGGCGCCTTGTCCGCCTCCGCCGGGCGGCGGAGATGTGGCCGACGGCCACCTCATTTGCCCGCCACCCCGAGGTGCTGGTCGGCCGACCGGCTCAGCTCCGCCGCCCGCCGGCCGATACGGCCAGCAGGAGGTGTGTCGCGACCGGGAAGCGGCGCCCCGACGGCGGAGAGAGGCGGGCATGGCTGTGAGCGCGGTACCCCACACGGCGATAAGCGCCCCTGGAGATGCCCTGGCGCCGGCGATGCCGGCCGAGGCGGACCTCCGTTTGGTTGCCGACCTCATCCCGCACATCGTGTGGGTCGCGTCGGCGCACGGCGCCATCGAGTACGTGAACCGCCGCGCCACCGACTACAACGGCGAGGCGCCCGGGGAGTGCACCGACGCCGGCTGGGACTGGCAGGCGTGGATCCACCCGGCCGACCTGCCCGGGGTGCGCGGCTCCTGGGCCGACGCCATCACGGGGTCCACCGCCGTCGAGCTGGACTGCCGGCTCCGCCGGGCCGACGGCGAGTTCCGCTGGCACCGCCTGCACGGCGTGCCGGTGCGCGACGACGCCGGCCGGGTGGTCCGCTGGGTGGGCACGTGCACGGACATCGAGGACCAGAAGGCACTGGAGGAGCAGCTCTGGCGGGCGCAGCGGGACACCGCGGCCTCGCTCACGCTGCTGGAGGCGCTGCAGTCGGCCGCTCCGGTCGGGTTCGGTTTCGCGGACCGCGACCTGCGGTTCGTCCGGGTCAACGAGACGCTGGTCGAGATCAACAGCCGGTCCATGGCGGACCACCTGGGCCAACCCATGGCCGGTATCGTGCCGGCGGCCGTCTGGCCGTCGGTGGAGGCGGCCTGCCGCCAGGTGCTGGACACCGGGGTGGCCGTCCCGCGGCTGGACGCCAGCCTGGCATCCGCCACCGGGCAGATCCACTCGTGGCTGGCCAGCTACTACCCCGTGCGGGTGGCCGGCGACATCGTCGGCGTGGGGTTCGTGGTCGTCGACGTCACCGAGCACCGGCAGGCGCAGGAGTTCCGGTCGGTGGTCATGGACAACATGGCCGAGGGCCTCTACACCACCGACGAGCGCGGGCGGGTGACCTCGATGAACCGGGCGGCGGTCCGGATTCTCGGCTGGCCGGAGGAGGAACTGCTCGGTCGCCCGATGCACGACACCGTGCACTTCCGGCGCGCCGACGGTTCCCCGTACCCGGCGGCCGAGTGCCCCCTCGGACGGGTCCGCGCCGACGGCGAGGTGGTCCAGGTCAGCGACGAGGTGTACGTCCGCCAGGACGGGTCGCTCGTCGGGGTGTCGTACTCGGCCGCGCCGCTGCACGTGGGTGACGCGGTGGCCGGCGTGGTGGTGGTCTTCCGGGACATCTCCGAGCTGCGCCAGCGGCAGCAGCAGGAGATCGAGGCACGACACGACCAGAAGCTGGAGTCGCTCGGCCGGCTCTCCGCCGGCCTGGCGCACGAGATCAACACCCCGATCCAGTTCGTCGGCGACAACACCCGGTTCCTCGCCGAGGCGTACCAGCAGATGTTGGAGCTGCTCCTGGTCTACCGCGACATCCTCGGCCCGGCCGGGGGGCAGCTGTCCTGGCAGGAACGCAAGGACCGGGCCGCCGAGGCAGAGGACAAGGCCGACATCGAGTACCTGGCCGCCGAGGTGCCCGTCGCGGTGGAGCAGAGCCTCGAGGGCACCGAGCGCGTCGCGTCGCTGGTCCGGGCCATGAAGGCGTTCAGCTACAAGGACTCCAAGGACCACGCGTACGCGGACATCAACGAGGCCATCCGCACCACGGCCACGGTCGCCCGCAACGAGGTCAAGTACGTCGCGGACCTCGCGCTGGAGCTGGGCGAGGTGCCGGAGATCCTGTGCCACGTCGGCGACCTCAACCAGGTTTTCCTCAACCTGCTGGTCAACGCCGCGGACGCGCTGCAGGACAGGGGCGAGCGCGGCCAGATCCGGGTGACCACCCGGATGGAGGACGCGTCGGTGGTGATCACGTTCGGCGACAACGGCAGCGGCATCCCGGCGGACATCCAGAAGACCATCTTCGAGCCGTTCTTCACGACCAAGGGGGTCGGCAAGGGCACCGGCCAGGGGCTGGCGCTCGCCCGGGCGGTGTGCGAGAAGCACGGCGGGACCATCGAGGTCTGGTCCGAGCCCGGGCAGGGCACCGAGTTCACCCTCCGCCTGCCGGTTGCCGGGAAGCGGGCCACGCCCTCATGACCACGGCCAGGGTTCTGTTCGTCGACGACGAGCCGCGCATCCTCGACGGGATCCGCCGGTCGCTGCGCGGCAAGCGGCGCGAGTGGGACATGGCCTTCGCCCCCGGCGGGGAAGACGCCCTGGAGCTGCTCGCCGGCTCGGCGTTCGACGTGGTCGTGTCCGACATGCGGATGCCCGGCATCGACGGCGCCGAGCTGCTGACCCGGGTGAGCGAACGCCACCCCGAGGTGGCCCGGGTCGTGCTGTCCGGCCACACCGAGCCGGCGGCCGCCATCAAGGTGGCGCTGGCCGGGCACCGCTTCCTGACCAAGCCGACGGAGACGGAGGCACTGGTGTCCGTCATCGAGGAGCTGGTCGTCCGGACGTCGCGCGGGCACGGCGGGTTGGCGCGCCGCATCGCCGGCGCCACCCGGGCACTGCCGGCCCTGCCGCAGCAGAAGGCGAAGCTCGACGCGCTGCTGGCCGCTCCGCAGGTGGACCTCGCGGGGCTCGTCCATGCGGTGGGACACGACACCTCGCTGACCGCCAAGCTGCTGCAGCTGTCGAACTGGGGCTTCTTCGGCGCCCGGCCGCGCAACACGTCGGTCGCGGCGGTGGTCAACACCGTCGGCGTGCCGACCATCCAGGCGCTGGTCGCTGCCAGCGAAGGGCTGTGGTCCGCGGTCACCTGGCAACCGGCCGCCGAGGAGTCCGCGTTGGCGGCGTGGCGGCACGCGATCGCCTGTGCGGCGCTGGTGGACGACGTGGCCTCACCGGCGCACCGGCCGCACGCGCACGCCGCCGCCGTGCTGCAGGACATCGGCCGCCTGATGGGCGTCGGCGGCGGACCCACGGCCGCGGATCCCGCCGCCGACGCCCATCGGGCGGGCGACCCCGGCGGCGTGCCGTACCGCGAGATCGGCGTCGAGCTGCTGCACCTGTGGGGGCTGCCGTCGCCCATCGTGGCGGCGGTCGCCGAGCGGGACACGGCGCACCGGCCGGCCGAGTCAGGGCTGGCGGTCACCGGCGCGGTGCGCGCCGCGCACCTGCTCATCCAACGGACCGAGTCGCGCGACCCTGCCGACGGTGCGCACTCCGACGAACTCCGGCTGCTCCTCGCGCACCCCCAGCTCGCCGCCCAGTCCGTGGACTGGGCCCGGGCGGCCGACGAGGCGTCGGCCCAGGCCGGCCGATGGCTCGGCATCGAGACGTGACCGGCTGTCGCAACAGGAGGGGAAAGAGTTATGGCGAAGATCCTGGTCGTCGACGATGACGCGGCCATCCGGCAACTGCTCACCGACGTACTCGAAATGGACGGCCACGACGTGCACGTCGCGGTCGACGGGCACGACGGCGTCCGGGCGTTCGAGGTGATCCGGCCCGACTTCGTCGTCCTCGACGTCATGATGCCGGGCCTGGACGGCTACGGGGTGCTGCGCAGCATCCGAGGCCAGGACTGCGACCCGGTGCCCGTGCTGATGCTCACGGCCGCCGCGGACTCCGGGTCGGCGGCGCGCGGCTGGGCCGACGGGGTCGACTACTACCTCGCCAAGCCCTTCACCGCCGAGGAGGTCCTCTACCTGATCGAGGGCGTGCTCGGGCACCGCATCCCGGTCGCCGACGCACCGGCCGGCGGCGACCACACCAGCGGCGACGAGCCCGCCGGCTCGTTCTGACGCCGTTTCCTCAGGCCGCCACGGCCCGTGCCGATGGTCCCCACAGGCGTCCGCCACGGAGAGCCAAGACGCAAGGTGGTAATGATCATGGAACAGTACAGTAGAGCAGAGCCGGTCGGCCGGCCGTCGCCGCGACGACGGCGAGCAGCGCTCGCCGTCGCGGTGACTGCCGCGATCGCGGTTGCCGCAACCCCGGCCGGAATCCCCCCGGCCGCCGCCGGCACCAATCCCCCCCAGATATGGCAGGACGTCGTGGTCACGGGCACCGGCGTCGACGGCGCCGCCGATGCCGTGACCGACGCTGCCGCCGACGCCGTCGTTGCGGCCGGCGGGCGTGTTCTCGCGGCCCTGCCCGTGACCCGCGGTGTCGCGGCCCGCCTCCCCCGCGGCGCCACGCTCGGTACGCAGTGGACCGTGGCCCCCCAGCGCTCGATGCGGGTGGCCGAAACGCCTCAGCCGGTCGGCGGCGGGCCGGTTGCCACCGTCCGCCAGACACTCGGCCTGCCGGCGGCCGGCGCCGAGGGCGCCGGCGTCACGGTGGCCGTCGTGGACACCGGCATCGCCGACGTACCCGACCTGGCCGGCCGGGTCACCGAGCGGGTCGACGTGACCGGCACCGGTGCCGGGGACGGCTACGGCCACGGCACGTTCATGGCCGGGCTGATCGCCGGGACGGGGTCCGCCGCCGGCGGCGCGTACCGCGGCGTGGCCCCGGCGGCCAACCTCGTCGACGTCAAGGTGGCCGACGGCGAGGGCCACACCGACCTCATCACCGTCCTGCGCGGCCTGCAGTGGGTCAGCGACCACGCGCGGGACGTCCAGGTCGTCAACCTGTCGCTGTCCTCGGACAGCCCGCTGCCGTACCAGGTGGACCCGCTGAACCAGGCGTTGCGGATGCTCTGGCACCGCGGCGTGACGGTCGTCGTGCCGTCCGGCAACGACGGCCCCGGCAACGGTACGGTCACCTCCCCGGGCAACGATCCCCTCCTGCTCACCGCGGGCGGGTTGGACGAGCGCGGGACGGCCGACCGCCGGGACGACGCCGTCGGCGCCTGGTCCGGTCGCGGACCGACCTGGCAGGGCGACGCCAAGCCGGATCTGGTGGCACCGGGCGGGGCGCTGGTGAGCCTGCGGGCCCCGGGCAGCGCCGTCGACATCGCCGTGCCGCACGCGCGGATCGGTACCGACTACCTGCGCGGCTCCGGCACGTCGATGGCAACGGCCGTGACGTCCGGCGTCGTGGCCGCGACCCTCGCGGTGGAGCCGAAGCTGCGGCCCGACGCGATCAAGCGGCTGTTGGTCGGGACCGCGTACGACGCGCCGGAACTGACCACCGCGGCCGGTGCCGGCGGTCTGGACGCGGCCCGCGTGCTGGCCGCCGCGCCGACCTGGCGCAACACCCCCGCGGAGGAGCGCCACCAGCGGGACATGGCAGTGCTCGCCAGGGACGCGGCCGACTGGTCGGCGTTCGAGGCGGCGGTGCTGGCGGGCGACGGCGCCACGGCGGCGGCCCGGTGGAAGCGGCTGACCCCCGCGTCCCGCGACTGGGCCGCCCGGGCCTGGGCGCAACTGGACCCGGCCGCCCGCGCCTGGGCGGCACGGGCCTGGGCAGCGCGGGCCTGGGCCGGCGCCAGCAG
>DASQDS010000573.1:0-7752 GCA_035634075.1 Pilimelia sp.
GGCCGCGAAGCCCGCCGCGCAGGAGGGTTGGGGGGAGCCGCCCTATGACCCGGAGTATGACGGGCCCGTGCGGCCGGTGCGGGCGGGTGGCCGGTTCGACGGGTTCGACCCGGGCGACGAGCCGGTGGACGACGTGGTGGACGAGCAGACCGCCCGGCAGAGCAGCGAGCAGCAGGCGCTGGCGCTGCTGCGGGAGAAACTGGGCGCGGAGAAGATCGCGGAGATCGACGCGCGCTGAGGGTGCGCGGGCGGGTTCGGGGGAGCGGCTAGGCTGGCGGTGACATCTGTCAGTGTGAGGGACCGTCAGCGTGAGGGAGCGGTGCCGTGCGGCCCGGTGGACAGCCGAACCTGCAGCAGCTCATGAAGCAGGCCCAGAAGATGCAGCAACAGATGGCCGAGGCGCAGGAGGAGCTGGCGGCGGCCGAGCTGACCGGCACGGCCGGCGGCGGGCTGGTCACCGTCACGGTTGCCGGCACCGGGGAGGTCAAGGCGATCAAGATCGACCCCAAGGCCGTCGACCCGGACGACGTGGAGACGCTGGAAGACCTCGTGCTCGCCGCCCTGCACAACGCCGCGGAGTCGGCGAAGGAGCTCACCGAGCGCACGATGGGCCCGGTGGCGGGCGGCATGGGCGGGCTCGGCCTGCCGGGTTTCTAAGCACCCGCGATGTACGAGGGTGCGATCCAGGACCTGATCGACGAGCTGGGCCGGCTGCCGGGTGTGGGGCCGAAGAGCGCGCAGCGGATCGCGTTCCACATCCTGCAGGCCGACCCGGCCGACGTGCAGCGGCTGGCGGGCGCGCTGCGCAAGGCCAAGGAGCTGGTCCGGTTCTGCGTGACCTGCTACAACATGGCCGAGGCCGAGCAGTGCCGGATCTGCCGCGACCCGCGCCGCACCGACGAGGTGCTGTGCGTGGTGGAGGAACCCAAGGACGTCGTGGCGATCGAGCGGACCGGCGAGTTCCGCGGGCGTTACCACGTGCTCGGCGGGGCGATCAATCCGCTCGAGGGCATCGGGCCGGACAACCTGCGGATCCGGGAGCTGATGACGCGGCTGAGCGCCGGCACGGTCCGTGAGTTGATCCTCGCCACGGACCCGAACACGGAAGGCGAGGCCACGGCGACGTACCTGGCGCTGCTGGTGAAGCCCATGGGCGTGGCGGTCACCCGGCTGGCCAGCGGGCTGCCCGTCGGCGGTGACCTGGAATACGCGGACGAGATTACTCTGGGTCGCGCTTTTGAGGGGCGCCGGGCGATTTAGCTGGTACTTTCTCCCCGCTGGTTGGTGACTTAACGTATTGGTCACGATCACATCACGGGGCAGCGTGGAAACGGTTACGAGATTCTGTCGCGCTTGACCGGCGGTGGCGCGCCGGTGGACTGTTCCTTACAGCGCCGGAAAACCCCGGCGCGCGCACCGCCGCGCATCCGTTCGGCCTGACCATGGCCGGGAGATCGCGGGCATTGTCCACGCACGCGACAACCGACCGGTTGCCGAGCGACGCGGGGGCCCAGCGGGCCCGGCAGGAGGGCATCCTCCGCCGGCCGCAGATGGCACCGGTCGCGCGGTGGTCAGACAAGGACCCAGGGCGCCCATGGTCATCGGACCCGAGCCGTCGATCGCCGGCGAGCGCACGCCGCTTGCCGCATCGCCGGCGGCGGCCGACGACGAGGTGGTCGGCGAGGCGCTGCCCGGGGGCACGGCCGGGGGCGGCGGCGCCCCCAAGGCGATCCAAGGCCGGTCGCTGTGGCAGATCGCCTGGCGGCGCCTCAAGCGGGACAAGGTCGCCCTGGCCGGCGCCGGCGTGGTCGTCTTCCTGATCGTGGTGGCGGTGTGCGCGCCGTTGATCGTGGCGGCGTTCGGGCACCCGCCCAACGAGTTCCACCAGGAGCTGATCAGCCAGGAGACGCTGGTGCCGGAGGGTGCCTTCGGCGGGATGAGCGCCGACTTCCCGTTCGGCGTCGAGCCGGTCAACGGCCGCGACATCTTCAGCCGGGTGGTGTACGGGGCGCGCATCTCGCTGCTGATCGCCTTCCTCGCCACGCTCCTGTCGGTGCTGATCGGCACGACGCTCGGCGTGGTGGCCGGCTACTTCGGCGGCTGGATCGACGCGCTGATCAGCCGCACGATGGACGTCTTCCTCGCCTTCCCGCTGCTGGTCTTCGCGATCGCCCTGGCCGGCGTCATCCCGGACGCCGCGTTCGGGCTGGCCGGCGACACCCTGCGGATCGCCATGCTCGTGTTCATCATCGGGTTGTTCGGCTGGCCGTACATCGGCCGGATCGTGCGCGGGCAGGCGCTGTCCGTGCGCGAGCGCGAGTTCGTCGACGCCGCCCGCAGCCTCGGCGCCCGCGGGCCGCACATCATCTTCCGCGAGATGCTGCCCAACCTGGTGGCGCCGATCCTGGTCTACGCCACCCTGCTCATCCCGACCAACATCCTTTTCGAGGCGGCGCTGTCGTTCCTCGGCGTCGGCATCCGGCCGCCGACGGCCACCTGGGGCGGCATGGTGTCCGACGCGGTGAACTTCTACACCGAGCCGCACTTCATGTTCTGGCCGGGGATGGCCATCTTCATCACCGTGCTGGCGTTCAACCTCTTCGGCGACGGCCTCCGGGACGCTCTTGACCCCAAAGCGCGCTGACCGGCGGCGGCCGACCGGCCCGCCGCCCCACCCCCGACATGCCCATCGACCGGCCCGTGACCCGGAGCCGATCCACCAAGGAGGGTACGCACAGATGACGAGACGAACGAGGGCGTGGGCGGCCGGTGTGCTGGCCCTGACGCTGGGCCTGTCCACCGCCTGCGGCGGCGAAGCGAACAACGACGACAACAACACCGACCCGGCGAAGGCCGAGTTCAACGCCGCGCTGACCAAGGTCTTCAACGCCTCCGACAAGACCGGCGGCACGATGAAGATCGCCAACGCCGGCGACTGGGACTCGCTGGACCCGGGCGAGACGTACTACGGCTATGCGTGGAACTTCGCCCGCCTCTACGGACGGTCGCTGCTGACCTGGAAGACGGAGCCGGGGGAGGCGGGCAACGAGCTGGTCCCCGACCTGGCGGAGGGCCTCGGCGAGCCCAGCGAGGGCGGCAAGACCTGGACGTACAAGATCCGCAAGGGCGTGCTGTACGAGGACGGCACCGAGGTCAAGGCCGCGGACGTCAAGCACGCGGTGCTGCGTTCCACGGACAAGGCGACGTTCCCGAACGGGCCGGCGTACTTCGAGGGCTACCTCAACCTGCCGGCCGGCTACAAGGGCCCGTACAAGTCCAAGGGCGTGAACACCGACTCGGCGATCGAGACGCCGGACGACTACACGATCGTGTTCCACCTCAAGGCGCCGTTCGGCGGGTTCGACTACTTCGCCCACATGCCGCAGACCATGCCGGTGCCCGCGGCCAAGGACACCGGCGCGAAGTACCGCCAGCACGTCATCTCCACGGGCCCGTACATGTTCGAGAAGAACGAGCAGGGCAAGTCGTTCACCCTCGTGCGCAACCCGAAGTGGAGCAAGGACACCGACCCGCTCCGCAAGGCGCTGCCGGACCGCTACGAGGTCTCGCTCAAGGTCAACGCCGAGGACCTGGACAACCGGCTGCTCTCCGGCGACCTGCACCTCGACGTAGTCGGCGGCGGCGTGCAGGCGGCCTCGCTGAGCAAGGTCCTGCCGAAGCCGGATGTCAAGGCGCAGGCGGACAACCCGGGCAGCGCGCGGCTGTGGTACACGTCCATCACGCCGCAGGTGGCGCCGCTGGACAACATCGAATGCCGCAAGGCGATCATGTACGCGGCGGACCGGGTCGGCTACCAGACGGCGTTCGGTGGCGAGTTCGCCGGTGGGGACATCGCGACGACGCTCCTGCCGCCGGTCATCCCCGGCCACGAGAAGTTCGACCTGTACCCGGTGGGCGGCGACAACAAGGGTGACGTGGCCAAGGCCAAGGAGGCCCTCACCAAGTGCGGGCAGCCGAACGGCTTCGCCACCGGCATCGCGTACCGGGCCGAGCGGCCGAAGGAGAAGGCGCTGGCGGAGTCCCTCCAGCAGTCGCTGAGCCGGGTCGGCATCAAGCTCACCCCGAAGCCGTTCCCGCAGGGTGACTACTTCTCCCAGTACGCCGGCAACCCGCCGTACGTGCGCACCAACAAGATCGGCCTGGCCGTGAACGGGTGGCAGGCGGACTGGAACGACGGCTTCGGTTTCCTGTCGCAGATCGTGGACAGCCGGGTGATCCGGGAGACCGGCGGCTCGTCCAACGTCAGCGTCCGGATCCCCGAGGTGGACCAGCTGCTGGACAAGGCGATCGCGGAGACCGACGCCGCGAAGCGCGAGCCGATCTGGACCGAGATCGACAAGCGGGTCATGGAGGAGGCCGTCATCCTGCCGGGCGTCTACGCCAAGAGCCTGCTCGTGCGCGGCAAGGGGTTGACGAACGTCTTCGTCAACCAGGCGTACGGGCAGTACGACTACCTCTCGCTCGGCCTGCAGTAGGTCCACCTCCGACCGTTCTCGTTAAGGCGGTGAAGGCAGCCGGTGGCCGGCCCGGGAGTGTTCCCCGGGCCGGCCACCGAAGCCAGGCACAGTGATCACTTACATCCTTCGGCGGGTCCTCGCGGCCGTGCTGCTGCTCTTCATCGTCAGCGTGGTCACGTTCTCGATCTTCTTCATCGTCCCCCGGCTGGCCGGGGCGACGCCGGAGACGCTGGCCACCCGGTACGTCGGTCGGGCGGCCACCGCGGAGACGGTGAAGATCAGGGCGGAGAGCCTCGGGCTCTACGACCCGGTGGTCGTCCAGTACGGGAACTGGGCCAAGGGGATCTTCGCGGGCGCCGAGTACGACTACGGCTCGGGCGTCGAGCAGTGCCCCCCGCCGTGCTTCGGGTACTCGTTCGTCACCAACCAACCCGTCTGGCCGGAGCTGAAGGACCGGATCCCGGTGACCGTCTCCCTGGCGATCGGGGCGTCGCTGATCTGGCTGGTCGGCGGCGTCGCGACCGGCGTGCTGTCCGCCCTGCGCCGGGGCAGCGTCTTCGACCGGGCGACGATGGGCATCGCGCTGGCCGGCGTGTCGTTGCCCATCTTCTTCACCGGCCTGGCGTCGCTGGCGATCTTCAGTTACTGGTTGGGCTGGACGGCGCCGGGAGGGAGCTATACGGACTTCACGGCCAACCCCGCCAAGTGGGCGTACGCCCTCATCCTGCCGTGGATCACCCTGGCCTTTTTGTACGCGGCCGGCTACGCGCGGCTGACCAGGGCGGGCATGCTGGACACCATGGGGGAGGACTACGTGCGCACCGCCCGGGCCAAGGGCCTGGCCGAGCGGACGGTGATCGTCAAGCACGGCCTGCGCGGGGCGCTCACCCCGATCATCACGATCTTCGGGCTGGACGTCGGCCTGCTGCTCGGCGGCGCCGTGCTGACGGAGAAGACGTTCTCCCTGCCGGGCGTCGGCAAGTACGCCATCGACGCGATCGTGAACAACGACCTGCCCAAGGTGATGGGGGTGACGATGCTGGCGGCGTTCTTCATCGTGTTCGCCAACCTCGTCGTGGACCTGCTGTACGCGGTCGTCGACCCCCGGGTGCGGCTGTCGTGACCGGGCGTCCCTTCCTCGACGTCCGGGACCTGCGCATCCACTTCCCGACCGACGACGGGCTCGTGCGCTCCGTGGACGGGCTGTCGTTCAGCCTCGAACGCGGCCGCACGCTGGGCATCGTCGGCGAGTCCGGCTCCGGCAAGTCGGTGACCAGCCTGGGCATCCTCGGCCTGCACAACCGGCGCAACGCCCGGGTCGCCGGAGAGATCTGGCTGGACGGCGAGGAGCTCGTCGGCGCTGGCGCCGAGTCCGTGCGCCGGCTGCGCGGCAAGAAGATGGCGATGATCTTCCAGGACCCGCTCTCGGCGATGCACCCGTACTACACGGTCGGCGCCCAGATCGTCGAGGCGTACCGGCTGCACAACCGGGTGTCCAAGGCGGTGGCCCGCAAGCACGCGGTCGACCTGCTCGGGCGGGTCGGCATCCCGCAGGCGGCCCGGCGGGTGGACGACTACCCCCACCAGTTCTCCGGCGGCATGCGCCAGCGCGCGATGATCGCGATGGCGCTCTCCAACGACCCCGACCTCCTGATCGCGGACGAGCCGACGACCGCCCTGGACGTGACCGTGCAGGCGCAGATCCTCGACCTGATGCGCGACCTGCAGGTGGAGTTCAACTCGGCGCTCATCATCATCACCCACGACCTCGGCGTGGTCGCCGAGCTGGCCGACGACGTCATGGTGATGTACGCCGGGCGGGCCATCGAGCACGGCCCGGCCAACGCGATTTTCGGGCGCCCGGAGCACCCGTACACCTGGGGCCTGCTCGGGTCGATGCCCCGCCTGGACCGGGTGCTCACCGACCGGCTGATCCCGATCAGCGGCTCGCCGCCCTCCCTGATCAACGTGCCGTCCGGGTGCGCGTTCCATCCGCGCTGCGCCTACGAGGACAGGTCCGCCCCGGCCAGCCGGGAGGAGGCCCCGGAGCTGCTCGACGTGGGCGGTGGCCACCGGGTCCGCTGCCACCTCCCGGCGGAGCTGCGGCGGGAGATCTGGGCCCGGGAAATCAAGCCCAAGCTGGAGCCGGCATCATGACGACGGACGCGCTGCTCTCCGTGCGGGGGCTGCAGAAGCACTTCCCGCTCACCAAGGGCCTGTTCCGCCGCACCTTCGGGGCGGTGCGGGCCGTCGACGGGCTGGATTTCGACGTGCACCGCGGCGAGACGCTCGGCCTCGTCGGGGAGTCCGGGTGCGGCAAGAGCACGACCGGCCGGCTGATCACACGGCTGCTCGAGCCGACCGCCGGCCGGATCGAGCTGAACGGGCGGGACATCTCGCACCTGTCCCAGGGGAAGCTGCGGCCGCTCCGCCGCGACCTCCAAATGATCTTCCAGGATCCGTTCTCCTCGCTGAACCCGCGGCACACCGTGGGCGGGATCGTCGGCGCCCCCTTCCGCATCCAGGGCGTGAAGCCCCCTGGCGGCGTGCGCAAGGCGGTGCAGGAGCTGCTGGAACTCGTCGGGCTCAACCCGGAGCACTACAACCGCTACCCGCACGAGTTCTCCGGCGGGCAGCGCCAACGCATCGGGATCGCCCGCACCCTCGCCCTGCGGCCCAAACTGATCATCGCGGACGAGCCGGTGTCCGCCCTGGACGTGTCCATCCAGGCCCAGGTCGTCAACCTGCTCGACGACCTGCAACAGGAGCTCGGCCTGACCTACGTGGTGATCGCCCACGACCTGTCGGTGGTGCGGCACATCTCCGACCGCGTCGCCGTGATGTACCTCGGCAAGATCGTGGAGCTGGCCGACCGGGACACGCTCTACGCGCACCCGCGGCACCCGTACACCGTCGCGTTGATGTCCGCGGTACCGGTGCCCGACCCGGGGCGTCGCGACCGGGCGCAGCGCGAGCGGGTGCTGCTGACCGGCGACGTGCCGAGCCCGATCGACCCGCCGTCGGGTTGCCGGTTCCGCACCCGGTGCTGGAAGGCCCAGGACATCTGCGCCGCCGAGGAACCGCCACTGGCACCGCCGTCGATCGACGGGTCACCGGCCGGCCACGTGGTGGCGTGCCACTTCCCGGTCAGCGACGCGGAGCAGCACGCCGACACGCGCGCCCGGTCCGCGGCGGCCCAGGCGGCCGCCGCGCGGGCCGGCGACCCGGCGGCCGCCCAGTAGCCGGCCTCACCCCTCGGGGCGGGGCAGGAGGC
>DASQDS010000574.1:0-17119 GCA_035634075.1 Pilimelia sp.
GGCGGGGTGGCCGCGCCGGGCCACCCGGTGCCCACGCCGACCTGCCTGTGTTCCGCGCCGCCGGTCCCGGTGCCGACGCCGGCGTCGCCCGGCCCGACGGACCCGTCGCCGGCGCCCAGCCCGCCGGACCCGTCGCCGAGCCCCGTGGAACCGTCCCCGACCGCCAGCGGCGATGCCGGGGGGCCGGCTGGACCCGGCGAGCCGGCGCCCGAACAATACGGTGAGTAGCACTACCGCTACTCGACGTGGCGGCTATGTGTTCACCGGCGTCTGTGGCATCCTGGTCAACGCTTCGCCGACCGACACATAGACTGCCTGCCGATGGACACACAGGTCGCTGACCCGCTGCTGGGCTCCCTGATCGACGGACGCTACCGCGTCCGCGGTCGGGTGGCCCGCGGCGGCATGGCGACGGTGTACACGGCGGTGGACGAGCGCCTCGAACGCACGGTGGCGCTGAAGATCATCCACCCGTCGCAGGCGGACAACGCCCACTTCGTCGAGCGCTTCACCGACGAGGCGAAGACGATCGCCCGGCTCACCCACCCCAACGTCGTCGCGGTCTACGACCAGGGCACGCACGCCGGGCTGCCGTACCTGGTGATGGAGTACGTGCGCGGGCGCACGCTGCGGGAGATCCTGGCCGACCGGCGGCGGCTGCACCCGCTGGAGGCGCTGGCGATCCTCGAGCAGATGCTCGCCGCCATCGCCGCCGCGCACCGCGCCGGCCTGGTGCACCGCGACGTCAAACCGGAGAACGTGCTGGTCGCCGAGGCGCCCAGCGCCGGAACGACGAACCTGGTGGACAGCGTCGTGAAGGTCGCCGACTTCGGGCTCGCCCGCGCGGTCGAGGCCAGCGGCGACGAGGCCGCCGCCGGCGGGCACCTGATGGCCACGGTCGCGTACGTCGCGCCGGAGCTGGTCACCGACGGGCACGCCGACCCGCGCACGGACGTCTACTCCGCGGGCATCGTGCTGTTCGAGATGCTCACCGGCCGGGTGCCGTACGACGGCGACCGGCCCGTCGAGGTGGCGTGGCAACACGTCGAGCAGGACGTGCCGCCGCCGTCCAAAGTTGTCGCCGGCCTGCCGGCGGCGCTGGACGACCTCGTCGGCCGCGCCACCCGCCGGGATCCCGGGGCCCGGCCCACCGACGCCGGCGCGCTGCGGGCCGAGCTGCAGGCGGTCCGGGAGGATCTCGGCGCTGCCAACGCCGCAGCCGCCACCACCGCGGTCATGCGGCGGGTGGCCGAGCCGACGGTGGTCGTCTCCGCCGTCCAGCCGCACCAGCGGCCGTCCTGGGCCCGGCTGCCCGGCGGGCCGGAGCCCGAGGCCGAGCCGCGCCGGCGGCGGGCCACGGCGGGCCTGCCGGCCCGGCTGCACGTGCTGCGGCGCCGGGTGCTGGGCGACCCGCGCGGCCGGCTGGCGGTCGCCGCGGCGCTGGTGGCGGTGGGCCTGTTCGCTGCTGTCGGCGGCTGGTGGCTGGGCGTGGGAAGGTACACGGTGGCGCCCGCGCTGGTGAACATGACCAAGGTGAACGCGGAGGCGCAGGCGACCACCGCCGGCTTCCGCGTCGAGTACGCCGCGCCGCGGCACGACGAGCAGGTCGAGAAGAACGTCGTCCTCGGGCAGGATCCGCCCGGCCAGGGGCGCATCGTCAAGGGCGGGACGATCACGCTCGTGCTGTCGCTGGGACCCGAGCGCTACCCGGTGCCCGACGTGGTGGGCAAGGCGTACGACCTCGCCGAGCGGGAGCTCGCGGCGACCAAGCTGCAACCCAGGCGCGGCCCGGACGCCTACAGCGACACCCTGCCCAAGGGGGTGGTCGTCGCGGTGGCGCCGAAGGTCGGCACGTCACTGAAGCGGGACGCCACCGTCACCGTGACGGTCAGCAAGGGCAAGGCGCCGATCAGTGTGCCCCGGGTGATCGGCAAGAGCCTCGGCGAGGCCACCGCGCTGCTGGAACGCCAGGAGCTGGCGGTCCTGGTCGAGTACAAGGACAGCGACAAGCCCAAGGACCAGGTGCTCGACCAGTCCCCCGCCGACGGCTCGGGGGTGGAGAAGGGCGCCGAGGTCAAGATCCAGGTGAGCAAGGGACCACCGGCGGTGGTCGTCCCGCGCGTCGTCGACCTGCCCTGCCCGCAGGCGAAGCAGGTCCTGGAGGGCGCCCAGTTGCGGGTGCGGGTCGACTTCATCCCGACCGGCACGGTCCGCTACCAGAACCCGGGCGAGAACAGCCAGGTGCCGCCGGGCACCGAGGTCGTGATCGGGTGCTTCTGACGCGGCCGATCGGCGCGCACACGCCGACCGCCGGCGGGCTGGCCAGATCGTGCCTGCCGTACCTCGACGCCGCCGAGGCCGAGGTGCTCCAGGTGTACGTGTCCAACTCCCGGGGCTGGGCGTTGCCGCCCGGCGACCCCGCCCAGGACGAGGAGTTCCGCGCCGGCTTGCAGCGGCGTGGCGTCCCTCTTTACATCCACGCGTCGCTGCTGGTCAACCTCGGGTCGCCGACCGCGGCGACGGTGGAGCGTTCCGTCGCCACGCTGGCCCACGCGGTGCAGCGCGGCACCGCGCTCGGTGCCCGGGCGGTGGTTTTCCACGCCGGCAGCTCGGTCGACGCGGGCCACGACGCCGCCGCCCTGCCACAGGTCGGCCGGGCGCTGACGCCGCTGCTCGACCGGGCCGCCGAGGCGGGCGCGCCGCGGCTGCTGGTCGAGCCGAGCGCCGGCGGCGGCCGCTGCCTGGCCGCGCGGGTGCAGGAGCTGGGCCCGTACCTCGACGCCGTCGGCGGGCACCCGTGGCTCGGGGTCTGCTTCGACACCTGCCACGCCTGGGCGGCGGGGCACGACCTGGCCGCCGAGGGCGGGATGACCGCGACGCTGGACGCGCTCGTGGCCACGGTGGGCGCCGACCGGCTCGCCCTGGTGCACGCCAACGACTCCCGCGACGCCTGCGGCTCCCTGCGGGACCGGCACGAGAACGTGGGCAAGGGCACCATCGGCGAGGCCCCGTTCGCGGAGCTGTTCACCCACCCGGCGGCGGCGGGCGTCCCGGTGATCGTGGAGACGCCGACGGAGAAGCACGTGGGCCACGCCGCCGACATCGCGACGCTCAAGCGGCTGCGCGCGGACGGCCCGCTCGGCCGCTGAGCCCGCCCGGCTACGGCGCCAGGAGGCCGGTCAGCACGTCGATCGCCCGGTCCACGCCGTCGTCGGTGAGGTCCAGGTGGGTGACGAGCCGGCCCGTGCGCGGCCCGAGCACGGACACCAGCACCCCGCGCTCCCGGGCGGCCGCGCCGAGCGCCGGGGCGTCCAGCGGCGCCTTGGTCAGATCCAGCGGCACGATGTTGGTGGGCACCGCGCCGCCCACGACGCCGTACGGGGCCAGCGCCTCCCCCAGCCGGGCGGCGCGCGCGTGGTCGGCCGCCAGCCGGTCGATGTGGTGGCGGACCGCGTACAGGCCGGCGGCCGCGAGCACGCCGACCTGGCGCATCCCGCCGCCCATGCGCTTACGCAGGTAGCGGGCCCGGTCCATCGCCTCGGCGGAGCCGAGCACCAGCGAACCCACCGGTGCGCCCAGCCCCTTGGACAGGCACACCGACATCGTGTCGAACAGCGCCCCGTACCCGGCGAGCGGGACCCCGTCGGCGACGTGCGCGTGCCAGATGCGGGCGCCGTCGCAGTGCAGCGCGACCCCGGCGGCGTCCGCCGTCCGGCGCAACGCCCGCAGCGTTTCCAGCGGGAGCACCGCGCCGCCGGCCCGGTTGTGCGTCTGCTCGACGGCGATCGCGCGGGTCGGCACGGCGTAGAAGCCGTCCGGCCGGATCATCGCGGCGACCGCGTCGGGGTCCAGCTCCGCGCCGAGCGCGGGCCACGTCCGCGACGAGACGCCGCCGTACGCCGCGGCGGCCCCCAGCTCGTACGTCACGACGTGCGCGTCGGCGTCGGCCAGCAGCTCCTCGCCGGGCGGGACGAGCAGCTGGAGCGCGATCTGGTTGGCCATCGAGCCGGTGGGGGTGAACAGCGCGGCCTCGTGCCCGAACAGCGCCGCGACGTGCTCCTGCAGGGCGTTGACGGTCGGGTCCTCGCCGTACACGTCGTCGCCCACGTCGGCGGCCGCCATCGCCGCCCGCATCTGCGCCGTGGGCCGCGTGACGGTGTCCGACCGCAGGTCGACCGGGGTGGCCTCAGCCACGCAGCATCTCCGCGACCAGGAACGCCAGCTCCAGCGACTGCTGGGTGTTCAGGCGGGGGTCGCAGGCCGTCTCGTAGCGGTCGGGCAGGTGCACGTCCTGGATGGCCTGGGCGCCGCCGAGGCACTCGGTGACGTCCTCGCCGGTCAGCTCCACGTGCAGGCCGCCGGGGTGGGTGTCCAGCTCCCGGTGCACCTCGAAGTAGCCGAGCACCTCGTCCACGATCCGGTCGAAGTGCCGGGTCTTGTAGCCGTTGGACGACTCGTGGGTGTTGCCGTGCATCGGGTCGCACTGCCAGACGACCTTGTGGCCGGCGGCGGTGACCTTCTCCACGATCGGCGGCAGCGCGTCGCGGACCTTGTGGTTGCCCATCCGGCTGATCAGCGTGAGCCGGCCCGGCACATTCTCCGGGTTGAGGCGCTCGCACATCTCGATCGCCGTGTCCGGCGTCGTGCTGGGGCCGATCTTCACCCCGACCGGATTGGCGATGCGGGAGATGAAGTCGAGGTGGGCGCCGTCGAGCTGGCGGGTCCGCTCGCCGACCCACAGGAAGTGGCCGGACAGCCCGTACGCCTTGCCGCCGGCGACCCGGGTCAGCGACCGGTCGTACTCCAGCATCAGCGCCTCGTGCGAGCAGTAGAGGGTCACGCTGTGCAGGGCGTCGTCGTCGGTCATCCCGCACGCCTGGATGAACGCCAGCGCCCGGTCGATCTCGCGGGCGATGGCCTCGTACCGCTCACCCGCCGCGGAGATGCGGACGAAGTCCTTGTTCCAGTCGTGCACCGCGTGCAGGTCGGCCATGCCGCCGCCCAGGTAGGCACGCATCATGTTCATGGCCGCGGCGGAGTTCGCGTACGCCCTGATCATGCGCTGCGGGTCCGCCACGCGGGCGGCCTCGGTCGGCTCCAGCGAGTTGATCATGTCGCCGCGGTACGCCGGCAGGCCCAGCGCGTCGGTGGGGGCCGAGCGGGGCTTGGTGTACTGCCCCGCGAACCGGCCGACCTTGATCACCGGCACCGAGGCGCCGTAGGTCAACACGACCGCCATCTGGAGCAGCGTGCGGGCGTTCGCCAGCAGGTGGCTCTCGGTGTTGTCGACGAACGTCTCGGCGCAGTCACCGCCCTGCAGGAGGAACGCCCGGCCCTCGCAGACCATCGCGAGGCGCTCGCGCAGCTGGTCCACCTCGTAGGGGGCCACGATCGACGGCACGTTGTCGAGGACGGAGCAGACCTCGTCGACGGCGCCCTGGTCGGGCCACGGGGGCGTCTGCGCGCGGGGCAGGGACCGCCACCGGTCCAGCCCGAGCGACTCGGCCTCCGCCGCGTCCCCCGGGCGGCTCACCTGCAGATCCGGGGCGGCGACCCCGACGTTACGGAACTGATGCCACTCCTGGCGCATGGGGGCAAGCGTACGGCGTCGCGGAAGCGGATCGGTAACCGAACCGGCCGTTCCCGCGCAGTGGACCGGCGCACTCAGAGCCGGGCGGCGATGATCGCCGCGGCGCGGCGCAGGATGGCGAGCTCCGCCGGGGACGCGTCCGCGAACAGCTCGGCGACGACCCGGACGCGCCCGGCCCGCCCCCGCTCCAGCAGCCGCCGGCCGGCGGGGGTGGCCGCCACCCGGACGACCCGCCGGTCGGCCGCGACCCGCTCCCGGACGACCAGGCCGGCCGCCTCCAGCGCCGTCACCAGCTTGGTGATCGCCGGCGGCGACACCCGCTCGGCCGCCGCCAGCGCGGTCACCGACCGCGGGCCGCCGAAGACCAGCACCGACAGCAGCGACGCGCGCGGTCCGTCGAGGTCCATGCCGGCGTCGGCGGTACGCGCCCGGCGCAGCAGCCGCAGCGCCGCCGAGTGCACCGCGTTGGCCGTGGCGTGCCGGTCGTCCGCGGGCAGTCCGGCGGGCGGCTCGGGGAGTCGTTGACCGATGTCCTTCACCACGGTTAACCTTTCACCTGGGTTACAGGTATGCAGGTTGAAAGGATAGGAGGCGCCATGGCGCTCGGGCCAGTCGCCCAGATCCACGTCAGCGTCACCGACATCGACGCCTCGGTGGCCTTCTACCGGGACGTGCTGGGCATCCCGCTGCTCTTCCGGGTGCCCGGCCAGCCGATGGCGTTCTTCGCCAGCGGCGACGTGCGGCTCTACCTCGGCGTCCCGGAGAGCCCCGACTTCGCCAGCCGGTGCACGCTCTACTTCCGGGTGGCGGACATCGACGCGGAACACGCCCGGCTGGCGGCCGCCGGCGTCGACTCCCCCGGCGCCCCGCACGTCGTGCACCGCGAGGGCGGGACGGCGCTGTGGATGGCGTTCGTGCGGGACCCCGACGGGCACAACATCGGCCTGATGCAGGAACGCCCCGCCTGACCGCGCCCTCAGACCGGCCGGCGGCCCGCGAAGCCGCAGTCGGCCCGGTGGTACCAGGTGACGTCCGCGTCGCCCTCCAGCCAGCACCACAGCACGGCCCGGCCGGCCCGCTCACCCGGGAAGTCCAGCAGCAGCGGCGCGTACCCCTTGACCTCGACGCCGCGGCCGGCGAGTTCCTCAAGGGCGCCGTACAGCCGGGCCTCCAGCGACTTGGCCTCGGCCCGCCCGCCGCCCGGCGCCGGCCCGCCGGCGGCGAGGTCGGCGCGCAGCTCCGCCAGGTCGGCCCGCCACGCCACGATCTCGGCCAGCCGGGGGCGCAGCTCGGCCAGCAGGTCACGGGCCTGCGCGAGGGTGAACACGCCGACAAGTATCGGGCACCCCCTGCCCGGCCGGCCGGCCGGGCGGGGCAGCCCCCCGTGCGGGGTCAGCGGGTCCAGAGCACCGCCCGTTGGGAACCCCCCTGGTCGCTCAGCACGCCGGTGCCCACGACCTGCCCGCGGTCGTTGATCGCCGCGGTCATCACCGTGCTGGTCCCGGGCAGCGCCGGCAGCGCGGTCATCCGCCCCGCTCGCCAGACGAAGGCGCCGGCCCCGGCCGCTGAGGAGCACCTCGGCGCGGCCGGCCCGCCACCGCACGGCCGGGCCGCCGATGCCGGTCTGCGACGCGCTGCCCACGATGTCACCGCGGTTGTTGATCGCGGCGGCGGAGGACAGGACGCCACCCAGCGTCCCGAGGTCGGTGATCACACCGGCGCGCCAGACCACCGCGTGGCCGTCGGACGAGCCCGTCGGCTGGCTGTACCCGACGATCTCGCCGCGGTCGTTGATTCCCCTGGCGACCGTGCTGCCGCCGCCGAGCGAGGGCAGCTCGATCATCCGGCCGGCGTACCACCGGAAGGCCGCGAAGCTCCTGTTGCCGGCCTTGTGGCTGTACCCGACGACCTCGCCCCGGTTGTTGATGCCGGTGGCAACGCTGTTCGACCCGCCCAGCGTGCCCAAGTCGATCAGTCGGCCGGCCCGCCACAGGACTGCGTGCCGGCCCGCCGACGTCGTGCTGCTGCTCCCCACGACCTCGCCCCGGTCGTTGATCGCGTTCGCCTGGGTACAGCAGTCCCCGCCGAGCGAGCCCAGGTCGACGATGCGGTACCCGCCGCCCGCCGGCGCCGCGGCCGCCGGCGCCGCGAGCGAGGCCGTCGCGGCGAGCACCGCCGCCGCCAGCGCACCGACCACGACGCCCCGCCGACGCACCGGCATCCGAAGCTTTTCCATAGCGGTTCCTCCCCGTCATCGGCCGCGTCCCGGCCGCTCCGGGACAACACCTCCGGCCCCAGGGAAAGGCTGCACCCCCCGAAGTCGCCTACCGGACACCCCGCCCCGCCCCCGTGATCAAGGGAGTGGTGCCACGACACGCCGATCCATCCGGCACGAATCCCTTGATCACGCGGGAGCGGGGCGCGGGGTGCGCGCGCGGGGTGCGGCGCGCGGGTGCGGGTGCGGGGTGCGGGTCAGGGGGTGGTTGCTGCCAGTTCGCGGGCGCGGTCGCGGGCGGCTTCCAGGGCGGCCAGGAAGGCGGCGCGGACGCCGTGGTTCTCCAGCTCGCGGATCGCGGCGATCGTCGTGCCGGCGGGCGAGGTGACCGCCTCGCGGAGCTTGACCGGGTGTTCGCCCGAGTCGCGCAGCATGATCGCCGAGCCGATCGCGGTCTGCACGATCAGGTCGTGGGCCACCTGGCGGGGCAGGCCGAGCAGGATGCCGGCGTCTGTCATCGCCTCGACGAGCAGGTAGAAGTACGCCGGCCCCGAGCCGGACAGGGCCGTGACGGCGTCCTGCTGGCTCTCCGGCACGCGGATCGTGCGGCCGAGCGGGGTGAACATCTCCTCGGCCAGGGCCAGGTGGGCCGCGGTGGCGTGCGGGCCGGCGGAGATGGCGGTCATCGCCGCGTCCACCAGGGCCGGTGTGTTGGTCATCACGCGGACGACCGGCGTGCCGTCGGGCAGCCGCCGGCCGAAGAAGGAGGTCGGCAGGCCGGCGCACAGGGAGATGACGAGTTTGTCGGCCGGGACCTTCGGCCCGATCTCGGCCAGCAGGGCGGCCGCGTCCTGCGGCTTCACGGCCACGGCGAGGACCTCGGCCTCGTCGACCGCCGTCGGGTTGTCCACGACGCGTACGCCGTACCGGGTGGCGAGTTCCTCGGCGCGCTCCGGCCGGCGCGCGGTCGCCAGCAGCTTGCCCGCCGGCCAGCCGGCGCGCAGGAGCCCGGAGAGCACCAGCTCGCCGATCTTGCCGGCCCCGATCACCGCTACCGTGTGCACCCCGGCGGCCATGCGCGCCCCCTCCTGCGCAACCAAGATCAAGAAGCCTCCCGCCGATCATGGACCCATGACCGGCGGGGAACACATCTGGTACGTCAGCTGCCGAAGAAGACCTCGGCCTCGGTGTAGCGCTCCAGCGGCACGGTCTTCAGCTCGCCCGTGCCGTCCTTCAGCGGCACCCGGACGATGTCCGTGCCGCGCAGGGCGACCATCTTGCCGAAGTCGCCCTCGTGCACCGCGTCGATCGCCTGCAGGCCGAAGCGCGTGGACAGCACCCGGTCGAACGCCGTGGGCGTGCCGCCGCGCTGGATGTGCCCGAGCACGACCGTGCGGGCCTCCTTGCCGGTGCGGTCCTCGAGCTGCTGGGCCAGCCACTGGCCGATGCCGCCGAGCCGCACGTGGCCGAACGAGTCGAGCTCCTTGTTGTGCAGCACCATCTGGCCGTCCAGCGGCTGGGCGCCCTCGGCAACCACCACGATCGGCGAGTACTGGTGCTGGAACCGCTTCTCCACGTACGTGGCCACCTGCTCCACGTCGAACTGCCGCTCCGGCAGCAGGATCACGTTCGCGCCGCCGGCCAGGCCGGCGTGCAGGGCGATCCAGCCGGCGTGCCGGCCCATCACCTCGACCACCAGCGTGCGGTGGTGGCTCTCCGCGGTGGTGTGCAGCCGGTCGATCGCCTCCATCGCGATGTTCACCGCGGTGTCGAAGCCGAACGTGTAGTCGGTGGCGTTGAGGTCGTTGTCGATGGTCTTCGGCACGCCGACGACCTTCACGCCCAGCTCGTCCAGCTTGGTGGCCACGCCGAGGGTGTCCTCGCCGCCGATGGCGACGAGCGCGTCGACGCCCAGCTCGGCCAGGTTCGCCTTGATCCGCTCCACCCCGCCCTCGACCTTGAACGGGTTGGTCCGCGAGGAGCCGAGGATCGTGCCGCCGCGCGGGAGGATCCCCCGGACCTCCGGGATGCCCAGCGGCCGGGTCAGGCCCTCCAGGGGGCCCCGCCACCCGTCGCGGAAGCCCACGAACTCGTGCCCGTAGGTGGCCACGCCCTTGCGCACCACTGCCCGGATCACCGCGTTGAGGCCGGGGCAGTCGCCACCGCCGGTGAGCACGCCGATACGCATGATGTCTCGTCCTCCGAAGTTCGCTTCGTCGATAGCCCAGCGATTGCCCCAGCGGCCTCGATCAGGTCGAGGAGTTCGGCGTCGTTGCCAGCCCGGGGCGGGCCGCACAGTCGGGACTGTAGTCCCCCACCCCACCGTGAGCCAGGCCGCCCCGCCGCTCACGATACGGCGCGCCGCGGTGCGTCACCGGCCGTTCAGGACCGCGTCACCTGGGGTCCTCTTCCCTGGTCGGCCGCGCGCCGACGCCGCGGCTCAGCCGCCCATGGCGCGCCATCGCGCGAGGTTGTGCCGGGCGTCGACCAGGGCGTCGTGCCGGCCGGTGGCGTCGGGCAGCGGCGGCCGGCCCCGGTCGTCCCAGAGCTGGCGCAGGTCCTTGGTGAACCGGGGGATCTCCTTGGGCAGCGCCGGCATCGGCCCCCAGAGCTGGGCGAGGCACACGTGGTCGTAGGCCGCGTACCAGGCCCAGAGGTCCAGGTGCTCGCCCGGCCGGTCGCGCAGCGGCGCCACCAGGAACTCGTGCAGCTCGTCGCGGATGCGCTCGCGGGAGCGCCAGGCGGGGTCGGCCGGCGAGGGCAGCTTGTCCAGCACGTTGCGGCGCACCCACGGCACCGCCCGCGAGTCGTCGAACTCGGTGGACACCGCGTAGAACTCGCGGCCGTGCTCGTCGACCACGCCGATCGACACGAGGTCGACCAGGCGGCCGTCCTCGATGAACTCGCAATCGTAGAAGTAGCGGTACGTCATCGTGGGACCATCTTCGCGCACGGCACCGGGGCGCCGGGCGCCCGGGTTGCCGGGTCCGCGAGCCGGGTATCAACGCGGTCGCCGCTTAACGCGGCTTAACAAGCCCGAAACACCGCTGTACGGGGCGTGGGAAAAGCTCGGCGGATACCCGCATCGTGAGGCCTGGGGGACGGGGAAGCGAATGGTAGACGTGTCGAAGAACGTGACCACGGTCGACAGCACGGAACGCCGGCAGTCGCCCGCGGTCCGGGCGGCGCCGGCGCGGGCCGCGCTGGGCGCCCTCGGCAACCCGCTCACCATCGGGGTGGAGGAGGAGTTCCACGTCGTCGAGCGGCGGTCCCGGGAGCTGGTGCCGCGGGCGGGCGAGGTGCTGGACCGGCTGTCGGCGGAGTCCTTCAGCGCCGAGCTGCACAGGTCGGTGGTGGAGAGCAACACCGCCGTCTGCACGACCCTGGACGAGATGCGCGACGAGCTCGTGCGGCTGCGCCGGCTCGCCGGCTCGGTCGCCGACGCCGCCGGCCTGGGGATCGTGGCGACCGGCACCGTTCCGCTGCTCGCCGACGGCCTCGGCATCACGCCCACCTCGCGCTTCCGGCGGATGCTGGACGAGTACCAGATGCTCGCCCGCGAGCAGCTCATCTGCGGCGTGCAGGCGCACGTCGGGGTGCCCGACCGGGACGTAGCCGTCGCCGTGGCGCAGCGCGTGCAGCCGTGGCTGCCCGTGCTGCTCGCCCTGTCGGCCAGCTCCCCGTACTGGATGGGGCGCGACAGCGGGTACGCCAGCAGCCGGTCGCTGGTCTGGCAGCGCTGGCCCACCGCCGGCGACCCCGGCCCCGTGGCCAGCGCGGCGGACCACGACGCCCTGGTGGCGGAGCTGATCGAATCCGGGACGATCAGCGACCCGGCCATGATCTACTTCGACGTGCGGCCCTCCGCACACGTGCCGACAGTGGAGCTGCGGATCACCGACGCGTGTCCCGACGTCGACGTGGTCGTCCTGCTCACCGGCCTGTTCCGCGCGCTGGTCCGGCGCGAGATCGACGGCATCGCCGCCGGCGTGGAGCGCACCCCGGTGCGCCCGCCGGTGCTGCGCGCCGCGCTCTGGCGGGCGGCCCGCTCGGGTCTGGAGGGGGACCTTCTCGACCTGCCCCGCTCGCCCCGGCCCCTGCCCGCCGCCGAGGCGGTCGACCGGCTGGTCAACGACCTGCGCGCCCCGCTGGAGGCGGCCGACGACTGGGACGCGGTCCGGGCGCTCGCCGCCCAGACCCTGAGCCGCGGCAGCGCCGCGTCGCGCCAGCGCCGGGCGTACGCCCGGCGGGGCCGGCTCTCCGACGCGGTGGACCAGGCGCTCGCCGAGACCCGCGGCGAGGCCGGCACCGGGTTGGTCGGCGGCCGGGCCGGCGCCCCGCTGGTGGACTACCTGAGCACCGGCGACGAGGCACTGCCGGAGGTGGGCGTGCGGCCCGCGTACCGGGGGATCCTGGCGACGCTGGGCCGGCTGGGCCCGGCGGAGCTGCGCCAGCGCGAGCACGCCCGCGACGAGGAGCAGCGCGCCCAGGGGGTCACGTTCAGCGTGGCCGGCGAGGCGAGCACCCGGCTGTTCCCGTTCGACCTGGTGCCCCGGATCGTCGAGGGCCGGGACTGGACGGGCCTGCGGGCGGGCCTGATCCAGCGGGCCCGGGCCCTGGACGCCTTCCTGCGGGACGTGTATTCCGACCGGGCGGCGGTGGCCGACGGCGTGGTGCCGGCCTGGGTGGTCGACGGCTCCCCCGGCCTGCGGCCGACCGGTGCCCTCATGCGCCGCCGGGCCGTGCGCGTCCAGGTGGCCGGCATGGACCTGGTCCGCGACCGCGGCCAGCAGTGGCGGGTGCTGGAGGACAACCTGCGGGTGCCGTCCGGCATCGGGTACGCCATCCAGAACCGGCGGCTCACCCGCGCCGTGCTGCCGGAGCTGCCGGAACCGGCCGGGCTGCTGCCGGTCGAGGAGACGCCCGCGATGCTGCGCGGGGCCCTCGCCGACGCCGCTCCCCCCGGCGCCGGCGAGCCGGCGATCGCGGTGCTCAGCGCGGGCCCGGCCGACTCGGCGTGGTTCGAGCACCAGCTCCTCGCGGAGGAGATGGGCGTACCGCTGGCCCAGCCCACCGACCTGTCCGTCGTCGACGGTGGCGTCTGCCTGCTGCGGGCCGGCCGCAGCACCCCGGTCAACGTGCTCTACCTGCGGATGGACGAGGAGACGCTGCTGCACTCCCCCGGCGCGGACGGCCTGCCGCTGGGCTGGCCGCTGCTGTCGGCGGTGCACGCCGGCCGGCTGACGCTGGCCAACGCGCTGGGCAACGGCGTGGGCGACGACAAGGCGGTGTACGCCTACGTACCCAAGCTGATCGACTACTACCTCGGCGAGCGGCCGCTGCTGGCCGACGTGCCGACGTACCTGTGCGGCGACCCGGAGCACCGGGACTTCGTCCTCGCCCGCCTGGCCGAGCTGGTGCTGAAGCCCGTCGACGGGTCCGGCGGCGACCGGGTGATCATCGGCCCGCGGGCCGGCGAGCAGGAGCTGGCGGCGGTCCGGCGGCAGATCGTGGCGGCCCCGCACCGGTGGATCGCCCAGGAGGTCGTGGCGCTGTCCACCCACCCCGTCTTCGACGGCGCCGGGCTGGCGCCGCGGCACGTGGACCTGCGGGCGTTCGTCTTCCTCGGCGATTCGCCCCAGGTGGCGCCGGCGGCGCTGACCCGGGTCGCGCCGGCCGACAGCATGATCGTCAACTCGTCGCGCGGCGGCGGATCGAAGGACACCTGGCTGCTCGGCGCGGACTAGGCGCACCGGTCGCGGGGGGCACCGGAAAGAAATCGCATCCCGTTACGGCGGCGTCACACGCCTGAAATGCCACCATCCCACCGTGGGATGGTCGGCCGCGTCGTGGCGGTGCCCCTGTTGCTGGGAGGACTGTCATGTGCGGATTCGCGGGTGAGTTCAGATCCGGCGGCGCCGCCGCCGACCTGGAGGCGGTGCGGGCCATGCTGCCGTGCCTGCGCTCGCGCGGGCCGGACGGCGAGGGCCTCTGGGCGGAGCGGCACGTCGCCCTCGGCCACCGCCGGCTGAAGATCATCGACCTGTCGGCGGCCGGCGCCCAGCCGATGCACGACGAGGAACTGCGCCTGAGCCTGGTCTTCAACGGCTGCATCTACAACTACCGGGAGCTGCGCGCCGAGCTGGAGGCCGCCGGCTACCGGTTCTCCTCCACCTCCGACACGGAGGTGATCCTCAAGGCGTACCACCGGTGGGGCGCGGCGTGCGTCGAGCGCCTCTTCGGCATGTTCGCCTTCGCGCTGCTGGAGCGCGACAGCGGCACGCTGGTGCTGGCCCGTGACCGGCTCGGCATCAAGCCCCTGTACTACACGGAGTCGCCCGGGCGGCTGCGGTTCGCCTCCACGCTGCCGGCGCTGCTGGCAGCCGGCGGCGTCGACACCACGCTGGACCCGGTGGCGCTGCACCACTACATGACGTTCCACTCGGTCGTCCCGCCGCCGCGCACGATCCTGGCCGGCGTCCGCAAACTCCCGCCCGCCACCGTCCGGGTGATCAGCCGGGACGGCCGGACCGCCGACACCACGTACTGGCGGCCCGCCTTCACCCGGGCCGCCGCCCCCGCGGCCGACATGTCCGCCGACGAGTGGCGGGACCGGGTGCTCGCGGCGCTGCGGGTGGCGGTGGACCGCCGGATGGTCTCGGACGTGCCCGTCGGCGTGCTGCTCTCCGGCGGCCTGGACTCCAGCCTCATCGTGGCGCTGCTCGCCGAGCGCGGGCAGACGGGCCTGGCGACGTTCAGCATCGGGTTCGAGGCGGCCGGCGGCGAGACCGGCGACGAGTTCAGCTACTCCGACCTGATCGCCCGGCGCTTCGGCACCGACCACCACCAGATCCGCATCGGCGCGGAGCGTTTCCTCCCGGCCGTGCACTCGGCCGTGGACGCGATGAGCGAGCCGATGGTCAGCCACGACTGCGTGGCGTTCTACCTGCTCTCGCAGGAGGTGGCGAAGCACATCAAGGTGGTCCAGTCCGGGCAGGGCGCGGACGAGATCTTCGCCGGCTACGACTGGTATCCGCCGCTGGCCGGCGTGGCGCGCGAGGACGCGGTCGACGCGTACGCCCGCGTCTTCTTCGACCGCTCGCACGCCGCGCTGACCGACCAGCTGGCGCCGGAGTGGCTGCTCGACCGCGACGCCAGCCGGGAGTTCGTGGCTGCTCACTTCGGGGCGCCGGGCGCCGATACGACCCTCGACGCCGCGCTGCGGCAGGACAGCCTCGTGATGCTGGTCGACGACCCGGTGAAGCGGGTGGACAACATGACGATGGCGTGGGGGTTGGAGGCGCGGGTGCCGTTCCTGGACCACGAGGTCGTGGAGCTGGCCGCCGCCTGCCCGCCCGAGCTGAAGCTGGCCGCCGGCGGCAAGGGCATCCTCAAGGCCGCCAGCCGGGGCGTCGTGCCGGACGAGGTCATCGACCGACCCAAGGGGTACTTCCCGGTGCCGGCCATCCGGCACCTCTCGGGCCCCCTTCTGGACGACGTCCGGGACGCCCTCTCGGCGGCGCCGGCTCGGGAACGTGGGCTGTTCCGCAAGGAGTACGTTGACGAACTCCTCGACGCGCCCAACACTGCTCGCACCACGCTCGGTTCCAACGCGCTGTGGCAACTCGGCCTGCTGGAGCTGTGGCTTCAGCGCAGGGGGGTGTAAGTGACCAGTCAGCTCGGCACGGCGGCGGCGCTCGGTGTCCGCGTACCGCTCGACGTGTCCACCGCGTGCGGCGCCTGGTCGCCCTCACCGGCACCGGACGGCCGGCGCGTCGCGGTCGTCTCCGACCGGGACGGCGTGCCGGCGGCGTGGCTGCTGGATTCGGCCACGGCCGGGGCGCACCGCCTGGACACGGGCCCCGAGCCGGTGGTGCGGGTCGCCTGGTCGCCGGACGGCGCCTGGGTCGCCTGCGTGCTGGCCCCGGGCGGGGCGCCGCGCACGGAGCTGTGGGTGGTCCGGCCCGACAACACCGGCCTGCGCCAGGTCGCCGGCTTCGGCGCCAGCGCCGCCACGCTGGCCGGCTGGCACCCGGAGTCCGGCGCCCTGGCCGTCACGGAGTCCGGGCCGACGGGCTGCCGGGCGCTGCTGGTGGAGCCGGCCGGCGGGGGCCGCGAGCTGACGACGGGCGACCTGGTCACCCTGCTGGACGTCAGCCCCGACGGGGACACCGCACTGCTGCGCCAGGGCCCGCGCGGGGCGCGCTGGCTGGAGCTGCTGGACGTCCCCACCGGGGTCACCCGCCCGCTGCCGGCCGGCGAGGGTCCGGGCAGCACCGACCGGGCCTGGTTCGCCGCGGACGGCCGGACGGTGTACGCGCGCACCGAGGTGGCCGTCGACCTGGCCGCCCTGGTCGCCCTGGACGTCGACGGCGGCGACCCGGTGATGGTCGCGCGGCGCACCGACGCGGAGCTGGAGGACGTGGTCCTCACCGCCGACCGCCGCACGGCCGCACTGCTGTGGAACCGGTACGGCGGCCGCAGCGAGGCCACCGTGCTGGACCTGACCGACGGCGAGCGCACCCAGCGCCCGATCCCCCCGCCGGCGGGCGAGGTGTTCTCCGACTGCGCGCTGGCCACCTCGGGCGAGCTCCTCTGCTTCGCCGTGCAGAGCCCCGTCCGGCCCCGGGCGGTTTGGCTCGTCGACCTGGCCAGCGGGACGGGCCGGGTGCTCGGCGACGACCCGGCCACCGACGCGACGCCGGTCGGCGACTGGTCGGCGGTCGTGGCGCCGCAGCTGTGCGACGTGCGCTCCGGCGACGGGCTGACGATCTCCGGCTGGCTCTACCGGCCGGACGGCGAGGGCCCGTGGCCGACGGTGATCAGCCTGCACGGCGGCCCGGAGGCGCAGGAGCGCCCCGGCTACAACCCCATGTTCCAGGCACTGGTGGCCCGGGGCGTCGCGGTGTTCGCGCCGAACGTGCGCGGCTCGTCCGGCTTCGGCCGCGCGTTCGTGGAGGCGGACAACCTGGCCGGCCGGTACGGCGCCATCGCCGACGTCGCGGCCTGCGTGGAGTACCTGGTCGCGACGTCCGTCGCCAGCCCTGGCAAGGTCGGCTGCATGGGCCGCTCCTACGGCGGCTACCTGACGCTGATGTCGCTCGTGACCTTCCCCGAGCTCTTCGCCGTCGGGGTCAGCGAGTGCGGCATGTCCGACTTCGGCTCCTTCTACCAGGAGACGGAGCCGTGGATCGCCGCCGCCGCGGTGAGCAAGTACGGCGACCCGGTGCACGACCGGGAACTGCTGCACGACCTGTCCCCCCTGCACCGCCTGGACCGGCTGGCCGCCCCCCTGCTGCTGGTGCACGGGGCCA
>DASQDS010000575.1:0-2155 GCA_035634075.1 Pilimelia sp.
CCGTCGGCGGCACCGCGGGCCGGCGGTCCACCACCGGGGGCCGCGGGTCCGGCACCGCGGGCCGCGGATCCAGCACCGCGGGCCGCGGATCCAGCACCGCCGGCCGCAGGTCCCGCTCCACGCAGGGCTCCGGCGCCACGCCGCTGTCGACCACTCCGCCGGGTACCCCCCACGGCCCTGGCGTCAGGTACGACCCCGACGCCACCGGGCGCGGGTCCGGCGCCGCGCAGGCGTTCGCCGCCGCGCAGGGATCCGGCGCCGCGCCGGGTTTCGCCCCCGCACGCGGCCTCACCGCGGGGACGGCGACGGGGAAGGCACGGGTGACCGGGACAGCCCGGGCCGCCGCGGTGCCGCTGGCCGACCCGGCCGCACCGGTCCGGCCGCCGCGCAAACGACCCACCACCGTGCCGCCGACGCCCGTGCCGGCGTCGGGCGGCGGGGACACGTCGGATCGCCGTGCGCACTTCCGGACGTACCAGATGATGCTCAGCGCCCTCGCGGTGCTGGCCCTGCTCACGGTGTGCGGGCTGGGCTCCTGGCTGATCGTGCAGGACGAACGCAAGGGCACGGACGCGCGGGCGGCCGGGACGCCGGAGCCGACCGTGCTGCCGCGCGACATCACCTCGCGGACCGCCGACCCGGCGCCCCTGACGGCGGACGAGGTCTTCCCGAAGAACAAGCAGATTGTGATCAACCCGGCCGAGCCGCCGTACCGCATCCTGCGCACCCAGGTGCAGAAGAACTGCCGGACGGGCGCGGCCGGCGAGATCGCCAAGCTGCTCACCACGCTCGGCTGCAATCAGGTGGTCCGCGCCACCATGCGGTCGCCCACCGGGGCGTACCTCGTCACCGGCGGGCTGTTCAACCTGGAGGACCGCGCCGGCGCCGAGTTCGCACGGGAGAAGATCCAGCCCATCGTGAACGCCCGGAAGGGCCGTTTCGCCGGCATGATGGCCGGCAAGGGCACCGAACCGGTCGTCACCTCGTCCGCCCACGTCGGCTGGGACATCCGGGGCCACTACCTGCTCTACTGCGTGATCGCCCGGGCCGACGGCAAGGCGCTGGCCACCGGCGACCCGTACGCGCGGCAGATCCTCTACGACATCGTCGAGATGCACCTGCGCGACAACGTCCTGGCCAAGCGCGCCACCGTCACCGTCTCCCCTGGCGCGTCCCCGAGCAGAGTCCCTAGCTGAGCGCGGACGCCGGTCAGGCGCGCAGGCGGCGGGTGAGGTCGGCGCGGCGGGCGTACGCGGCCGGGTCGTCGCCCGTCGGGTATTCGACCGCCACCAGCGTGAGGCCGTGCGCGGGCGCCACGGTGACCTCGCTGGACCGCTCCCGCAGCCGCAGTAGCGAGGCCGGCCACTCCACCGGGCGGCGCCCGTCGCCGGTCGCCAGCATCGCGCCCACCAGGCTGCGCACCATCGCCTGGCAGAAGGCGTCGGCCTGGACCGTGGCCACCAGCACACCGTCCGGCCCCCGCCGCCAGTCGAGGCGGTTGATCGCCCGCACCGTGGTGGCGTGCTCCTTGCGCTTGCAGAACGCCGCGAAGTCGTGCTCCCCGGTCAGGCCGGTGGCCGCCCCGGAGAGCCGGGCCACGTCCAACGGGCGCGGCCAGGCCAGCGTGTCCCGCCGGCGCAGCGGCTCCGCCCCGTAGGGCGCGTCGCTGACCCGGTACTCATACCGGCGACTCAGCGCGGAGAACCGGGCGTCGAACTCGGGCGGCACCCGCACCGCCGCGCGTACCCGCACGTCGGGCGGCAGCAGCGCGGCGAGCCTGCGCAGCAGGCTGGCCCGCAGGTCGGCCCACGCCGCCGCCGCCAGGTCCGCGTGGGCAACCTGCCCGCTCGCGTGTACGCCGGCATCCGTGCGCCCCGCCACCGTCAGGCCCACGACCCCGCCGTCGCCGAACAGCCGCGCCAGGGCCTCCGAGAGCACCCCTGCCACGGTGCGCCGGCCGGGCTGGGTCGCCCAGCCCGAAAAGTCCGTGCCGTCGTACGACACGTCCAACCGGACCCGCACCGTCGCCGGCGCGGACTGCGGGGCTCGCTGCGCTCGCTCCTCGCTCACGCCGTCAAACGCCGGCGCGGACTGCGGGGCTCGCTGCGCTCGCTCCTCGCTCACGCCGTCAAACGCCGGCGCGGACTGCGGGGCT
>DASQDS010000576.1:0-2271 GCA_035634075.1 Pilimelia sp.
AACCGCTCGACCCGGTCGCCGGGCACATCCCGGGCGCGGTGAACCTGCCCACCACCGCCCACGTCGGCCCGGCCGGCCGGCTGCGCGACCGGGCCGAGCTGCGGGCGGCGTTCGCCGCGGCCGGCGTCCGGGACGGGGTGCCGGTGGGGGCGTACTGCGGCTCCGGTGTCACCGCCGCCCACACCGTGCTCGCCCTGCACGTGGCGGGCCGGCCGGACGCCGCCCTCTACGTCGGCTCGTGGAGCCATTGGCTCACCGACCCGGCCCGGCCGGTGGCCACCGGGGAGCGGCCGTGACGGCCGGGGGAGCGGCCGGCCCCGCCGGGGGAGCGGCCGGGCCGGCCGGCACGCTGGTGGTCTGGGACGACGCCCTGCTGGCGTACGACCTCGGCGACCACCCGCTGGACCCGGTGCGGACGGAGCTGGCGATGGCCCTCGCCCGGGCCCTCGGCGTGCTGGACCGGCCGGGGGTGCGGACGCAGCTGCCGGTGCCGGCCGACGACGCCACACTGCTGCGGGTGCACCGGGCGGACTACCTGGCGGCGGTGCGGGCCGCGCCCGCCGACCCGTACTTCACCGGGTACGGCCTGAACACCTCGGACAACCCGGTGTTCGAGGGGATGCACGAGGTCAGCGCCCTGGTGGCCGGCGCGACGGTGGCGGCGGCGGAGGCGGTCTGGCGGGGCGAGGCGACGCGGGCGGTCAACATCGCCGGCGGGTTGCACCACGCCATGCCGGCCCGCGCGGCAGGTTTCTGCGTCTACAACGACCCGGCGGTGGCCATCGCGCGGCTGCTGGACGCCGGCGCGCGGCGGGTGGCGTACGTCGACGTGGACGTGCACCACGGCGACGGCGTGCAGGCGGTGTTCTACGACGACCCGCGGGTGCTGACCGTGAGCCTGCACGAGACCCCCCTGTCGCTGTTCCCCGGCACCGGGTTCCCGGACGAGACTGGCGGTGCCGGTGCCGAGGGCACCGCCGTGAACGTGGCGCTGCCGCCGGGCACGGGCGACGCCGGCTGGCTGCGCGCCTTCCACGCCGTGGTGCCGTCGGTGCTGCGGGCGTTCCGGCCGGAACTGCTCGTCACCCAGTGCGGCGCGGACGGGCACCGGCTGGACCCGCTGGCCAACCTCCGGCTGTCGGTCGACGGGCAGCGGGCCACCTACCTGGCACTGCGGGCGCTGGCCGACGAGCTGTGCGGCGGTCGGTGGGTGGCCACCGGCGGGGGCGGGTACGCGCTGGTGGAGGTGGTGCCGCGGGCGTGGGCGCACCTGCTCGCCGTGCTGACCGGCGAGCCCGTCGAGCCGGCCACCCTGACCCCGCCGGCGTGGCGGGAGCTGGCCGCCGGCCGCCGCCCGGGCCGGGCGGTGCCGCTGCGGATGACCGACGACGTCGACCCGGCGTATCGGCCGTGGGAGCCGGGCGGTGAGCACCCGGTCGACCGGGCCGTCGCGGCGACCCGCCGGGAGGTGTTCCCGCTGCACGGGCTCGACCCGCACGACCCGCGGGACTGACCGGCGATGCCGGACCGCTCCGCCGACGTGCTGCTGGCCGACGGCACCGCCGTGCACCTGCGTCAGATCCGGCCGGCAGACGCACCGCTGATCGTCGCCCTGCACTCGCGGTTCTCCGAGCGCACCCGCTACCTGCGCTACTTCTCGCCGTACCCGCGGATCCCCGAGCGCGACCTGCGCCGATTCGTGGAGGTCGACCACCGCGACCGGGAGGCCTTCGTGGCGCAGCTGGGCGACCAGCTCATCGCCGTCGGCCGGTACGAGCGGCTGGGCCCAGCCGCGGAGGACGCCGAGGTGGCGTTCGTGGTGGAGGACGCGCACCAGGGCCGCGGGGTCGGTTCGGTGCTGCTGGAGCACCTGGCGGCGGCGGCGCGGGACGCCGGGATCAGCCGGTTCGTGGCCGAGGTGCTGCCGGCCAACGGGGCGATGCTGCGGGTCTTCTCCGACGCCGGCTACCAGGTGCAGCGCCGGTACGGCGACGGCGTGGTGCACCTGGTGTTCCCGATCGCGCCGACCGAGGAGTCCCGGCGGGTGCAGGAGGGCCGCGAACACCGTACCGAGGCCCGCTCCATCGCGGCGCTGCTGGCGCCGCGCGGGGTGGCGGTGTACGGGGCGAGCGCGGCCGGCGTCGGCATTGGCGCGGCGGTGCTCGGGCACCTGCGCTCCGGCGGCTTCGCCGGCGCGCTGCACCCGGTGCACCCGACCGCCGCGCAGGTGGGCGGGCTGCCGGCGTACCCGGCCGCCGCGCTGGCGCCCGG
>DASQDS010000577.1:0-5533 GCA_035634075.1 Pilimelia sp.
CCGTGGTCGATGTGACCAATGGTGCCGATGTTGACGTGCGGCTTAGTCCGCTCGAACTTCGCCTTCGCCACTGGTGTCCTCCTGTGGACTTCTTGGTTCGTACGCCCTGCGCGCCCTGTGACGCCTCGGACTCTGTCGGCAGCCTTCCGGCCGTGTTGTACGACCGGGACGGCATTTCGGGTCTTACGGCCGCTCGGCCTTAGGCCCCGGTCAGGCGCAGCTCACCCGCGAGGGCAAGCCGGGGATCACTCCCCAGTCGCCTTCGCGATAATCTCCTTCGCCACGTTCGTCGGGACCTCGGCGTAGGAGTCGAACTGCATGCTGTAGCTAGCCCGGCCCTGGGTCTTCGACCGCAGGTCGCCGACGTAGCCGAACATCTCCGACAGCGGCACCAGGGCCCGGACGACGCGAGCGCCGCTGCGCTCCTCCATCGCCTGGATGATGCCACGGCGGGAGTTCAGGTCGCCGATGACGTCACCCATGTTCTCCTCCGGAGTGGTGACCTCAACGGCCATCATCGGCTCGAGCAACGCGGGGTTGGCCTTGCGGGCCGCTTCCTTCATCACCATCGAGCCGGCGATCTTGAACGCCATTTCGGACGAGTCGACCTCGTGGTACTGCCCGTCGAGCAGCGTCAGCTTCACGCCCACCAGCGGGTAGCCGGCCAGCACGCCGTACTGCATGGCGTCCTGGGCGCCGGCGTCCACCGACGGGATGAACTCCTTGGGGATGCGCCCGCCGGAGACCGCGTTGACGAACTCGTACGTCGCCGAGTCGTTGCCCAGCGGCAGCGGCTCCAGCTTCACGATGACCTTCGCGTACTGGCCCGAGCCGCCGGTCTGCTTCTTGTGGACGAAGTCGAGCTTGTCCACCGTCCCGCGGATCGTCTCCCGGTACGCCACCTGCGGCTTGCCGACGTTGGCCTCGACGTTGAACTCGCGCCGCATCCGGTCCACCAGGATGTCCAGGTGCAGCTCGCCCATGCCCGAGATGACGGTCTGGCCGGTCTCCTCGTCGTTGCGGACGCGGAACGTCGGGTCCTCCTCGGCCAGCCGCTGGATCGCGGTGCCGAGCTTCTCCTGGTCCGACTTCGTCTTCGGCTCGATCGCCACCGAGATGACCGGCTCCGGGAACGTCATCGACTCCAGGATGACCGGGTTCGCCGGGTCGCAGAGGGTGTCGCCGGTCGTGGTCTGCTTGAGGCCCTGAACGGCGATGATGTCGCCGGCCCACGCCGTGGGCCGCTCCTCGCGCTTGTTGGCGTGCATCTGGTAGATCTTGCCGACGCGCTCCTTGCGGTCCTTGGTGGAGTTCACCACCTGGGAGCCGGACTCGAGCGTGCCGGAGTAGACCCGCACGTACGTCAGCTTGCCGAGGTGCTTGTCGGTCTGGATCTTGAAGGCCAGGCCGGCGAACGGCTCCGCGTTCGACGGGCGCCGCACCAGCGGCGTCTCACCGTCGGTCGCCGTGCCCTCGATAGCGGGGATGTCCAGCGGCGACGGCAGGAACTCCACCACCGCGTCCAGCATCGGCTGCACGCCCTTGTTCTTGAACGCGGACCCGCACAGCACCGGGTTGGCCTTGCTGGCGATCGTGGCCCGCCGGATGGCGGCCCTGATCTCGTCCGTCGACAACTCCTCGCCCTCGAGGTACTTCTCCATGACGGAGTCGTCCACGTCGGCGAGGGTCTCGATCAGCTTCTCGCGCCACTCGGCGGCCGAGTCGGCGAGGTCGGCCGGGATCTCCTCGACCGCGTAGTCGTCGCCCTTCTGGGTCTCGCCACGCCACGTCAGGGCCCGCATGCCGATCAGGTCGACGACACCGATGTGGTCGCCCTCGAGCCCGATCGGGATCTGCAGCACCAGCGGCGTGGCGTTCAACCGGTCGATCATCATCTGCACGCAGCGGAAGTAGTCGGCACCGGTGCGGTCCAGCTTGTTGACGAAACACATCCGCGGGACGTGGTACTTGTCCGCCTGCCGCCAGACGTTCTCGGTCTGCGGCTCCACGCCGGCCACGCCGTCGTAGACCGCCACCGCACCGTCCAGGACCCGCAGCGACCGCTCGACCTCGACCGTGAAGTCGACGTGGCCGGGCGTGTCGATGATCTGGATCGTGTGGCCCTTCCACTCGCACTTCGTGGCAGCGGAGGTGATGGTGATGCCCCGCTCCTGCTCCTGCTCCATCCAGTCCATGACGGCGGCGCCCTCGTGGACCTCACCGATCTTGTACGTGATACCGGTGTAGAACAGGATCCGCTCGGTCGTGGTCGTCTTGCCGGCGTCGATGTGCGCCATGATGCCGATGTTGCGTACCTTGGCGAGCGCGTCTGCGGCAGCCACTTCAGATCCCTACTTCGTCTCGTCGTCTCGTGGGAGCTGGATTACCAGCGGTAGTGCGCGAAGGCCTTGTTGGACTCCGCCATCTTGTGCGTGTCCTCCCGCCGCTTGACGGCGGCGCCGAGGCCGTTGCTGGCGTCGAGCAGCTCGTTCATGAGCCGCTCCTTCATCGTCTTCTCGCGGCGGGCCTTGGAGTACGTCACCAGCCAGCGCAGGCCCAGCGTGGTGGCCCGGGAGGGGCGCACCTCGACCGGCACCTGGTAGGTCGCGCCACCGACACGGCGGCTGCGGACCTCCAGGGTCGGCTTCACGTTGTCCATCGCGCGCTTCAGCGTGACGACCGGGTCGGTGCCGGACTTCTCGCGGCAGCCCTCCAGGGCGTCGTACACGATGCGCTCAGCGAGCTGACGCTTGCCGCGCAGCAGGATCTTGTTGACCAGTTGAGTGACCAGCGGCGAGTTGTACACCGGGTCGGGGGTCAGCGGCCGGCGCGGCGCAGGGCCCTTACGCGGCATGTCAGCTCTTCTCCTTCTTCGCACCGTAGCGGCTGCGGGCCTGCTTGCGGTTGCGGACGCCCTGGGTGTCCAGGGAGCCACGAACAATCTTGTAACGCACGCCCGGGAGGTCCTTCACGCGGCCGCCACGGACCAGCACGATCGAGTGCTCCTGCAGGTTGTGACCGACGCCGGGGATGTAGGCGGTCACCTCGATCTGGCTGCTGAGCTTGACGCGTGCGACCTTGCGCAGGGCCGAGTTCGGCTTCTTGGGCGTCGTGGTGTACACGCGGGTGCACACCCCGCGCCGCTGGGGGCTCCCCTTCAGCGCCGGCGTCTTGGTCTTGCTCGTCTTCGCCTGGCGGCCCTTGCGGACCAGCTGCTGGATGGTGGGCACCGGGTCTGCACACTCCCTGTCTCTCGCGCCTTGCCTGGTGGCGGGGCACTGTCTGACCGCCTGCCGCGGCCGCGCCGTTGTGTTGCGGCGGACCCGCCCGGTGGCGGAGCCGCGCGGTTGTGGACCGCCTGGTGTTCGTGAGCCGGAGCTTCCTCCGACCCCCGCGGTCGGGCGTGTCGCCCGACTCGGCGGTGCCCGGCGCGCGCTTTCGCTCACCCCGGGCCTGTCGTTGTGTCCTGCACCCGTGTCGGTGCGCCCGCTCGTCGATTGTGAAGCATCGACGTGGGCGCACACACGAGGGGGCCCGGGCACGCCCGGGCACGAAAGGAAAGAGTACCCACCGTGCGCGCGCAGGTCAAAACGGGATGGCCGCGAGCGGTCTTCCGTTGTTGTCAGGTCACCCTGGTGGGCAGCTGGCCGTCTTCAGTGTAACGAGTGTTTCGCGGTTTGCATTCCGGTTCGCGACGGGGAGTGACCCGGTTGCGGGCCCGCCCCCCACGGCACGATGGCGGCCCCATCGCGGCCCCGGAGCCACAACCTCCCACGATCTCTCGGCCTAGCCGAGCACCAGCACGAGGACCAGGCCGAACGCCAGGACGGTGAGCACCAGCCCGGCGGCTCCGCACGCGATGCCGGCGACCGCCAGCCCACCCCCGGTGAACCGAGGCGTCCCGCCGGGCGGCGTCGCCCGGCGGATCTGCCGCCTGGCGGCCAGGCCGACCCCTACCGCGGCGGCGCCCAACAGCACCGACAGCACGGCGAACGCGCCGGAGACCGAGCCGCCCCAGCCGTCCTGCACGCCCGTGAGCCCGAGGCAGGCCACCAGCAGCGACACGACGATCGAGGCGATCCCGGCGACGAGCGCGCCGACCGCCACGCCGGACGTCACCGGCGGCACCGAGAGGTACCCGAGCCCGAATTCCGTGCCCGGCACGGGCTCCACCCGGGCGGGCACGCGCACCGCGTCGCGGGGCAGCGAGGGCTGGCCATACGCCGGTGGGGGGCCGTAGGCCGGCTGGCCACCCTGCGTAGCCGCCGGCACCCCGGCCACGGCAGGGACGCCGTAACCCGGCGAAGATCCGTAACCGACCGGCGGCCCGTAGCCCTGCTGGGGACCGTAGCCCTGCTGGGGACCGTAACCCGCCGGGGACCCGTATCCGGCCTGCCCGCCGTAACCCGGCGCGGCACCGTAACCCGGCGCGGCACCGTAGCCTGGCGCGGCACCGTAACCTGGCCCGGCACCGTAGCCGGGCGGGCCGGCGCTGCCGTAGCTCGGCGGGAGGACACCCTGCGGCGGCTGGCCAGAGCCCGGCGGCGCCAGGGAGCCGGTCTGCGACGCGTTGGCCGGGTAGCTCAGCGGAGGCGCGTAGCCGGGCGGCCCCGGCGTGGCAGCGACCCCGTGCCCGGGCGGCGGGCCGAAGGCCGGTGGCGGGCCGAAGGCCGGTGGCGACGCCGGCGGCCCACCGGTGACCGCCACGCTCGCGTCCGGCCCAACCGGCAACGCCGGCCCACCCGGCGACGCAGACCCACCAGACAACGCAGACCCACCAGACGACGCGGACCCGCCAGACAACCCGGACCCGCCCGGCGACGCGGACCCGCTGGCCGGTCCGGGCTCGCGGCGGAGCCCGGGCTCGGCCGGCGGGCCGGCATGGTCGAGGTCGGCGGGGACCGGCTCGGCGGCCGCCGGGCCGGGGTCACCCTCCAGCCCTGGCCGCGCGTGCTCCGTCACGGATGCTCCCTTCCCGCCGGACCCGCCACCGTACGATCCCACCACATCGCCGCCCGTCGGGCGCGCCGCCCCGCGCCGGCGGGCGGGTGCTCAGTCGACGGTCGAGTCGAAATCCTGGCCCCCGGGCGTCGACGCCACCACCATCAGCCCCACGACGACGGCCGTGATGAGTGCTGCCACGGCGAGCACCAGGCCGATCCAGGCCAACCGCTCGCCGCGACGCAACCAGGCGCCGCCGGTGAGGAAGCCGCCGGCGGCGTACGCCTCGCGGCGGGCCTGCCGGACCAGCAGCAGTGCGACGGTGGCCGGCACGAGCCCACCGACGAACGGGCCGGTCAGCAGCGCGACGACGCCCAGCACGAAGACGGTCCGCGCTTTGCTGGCGCGGACGGGCTCGGGGTCGAGCGGGTGGCGGCGCGGCGCGTCGGGCACCGCCGGCAATGTCTGCACCCACCCATCATCCCTCGCCGCGGGCGGAAACGGCGGTGGGCCGGGCGCCGCGCGCCCGACCCACCGCCGTGTGGTGCTGAGAACTTACCGGTACGACCCGAAGTCGAAGTCGTCCAGCGGC
>DASQDS010000578.1:0-1674 GCA_035634075.1 Pilimelia sp.
CTCGACCAGCGCCGGGGACCTGGCCCGGGCGGGTGCGCACCACGTGCTCACGGACCTGTCCGACGTTCCCGCCGCGGTCCGCCGACTTGCCGGCTGACCCTGCCGGCGCTTGCGGTACCGCTCGGTGAGCTTGCACGGCGCGCAGGGCACCCACCTCAGGCAGGTCCAGCGCCAGCACTGCCACGTCGTTGAGGATCACCACGGTCCCACCGTTCGGGTTCGGCCGCGCCGGGCACGCGGCCTCTCAGGCCACCGTGCCCGGCGCGGCGATCCACCGCAACGGCTGCCCGGTCACCTCGCCGACCTGCGTGAAGTCGGCGTCGTAGTGCAACAGGACGAGTCCGTGCGCTCGGCCGCGGCCGCCACCAGCAGGTCGACAGGCCCGGCGGACCGGTGTGTGCCGCGGTCGATGAGGGCGTCGTGCACCTCGGCCGCCCGGTCGCGTCATCGTCGATGTCGATCAGACTCTTCGTCATGCCGCCTCCGTATATACGCCAGAGGCCCATGTATATACCTGGCCGGTGAGGCGGGGAGGGGTCAGCGGGGAGCCACGGGGTTGGGCAGGGCGCCGCCGAAGCGGCGGTCACGCTGGGCGTACAGCTCGCAGGCGTACCACAGGTGGCGCCGGTCGAAATCCGGCCACAGCGTGTCCAGAAAGACCAGTTCCGCGTACGCGGACTGCCACAGCATGAAGTTGGAGGTGCGCTGCTCGCCGGACGGGCGCAGGAAGAGATCCACCTCCGGCACCTCGGGGTGGTACAGGTACTTCGCGATCGTCTTCTCGGTGACCTTGTCCGCCTTCAGCCGGCCGGCCGCCACGTCACGGGCGATCGCGGCCGCCGCGTCGGCGATCTCCGCCTGCCCGCCGTAGTTCACGCAGAACTGCAGCGTCAACGTCGAATTGCCGCGCGACATCTCCTCGGCGGTCTGCAACTCCGAGATGACGCTCTTCCACAGCCGGCCGGCCCGCCCCGACCACACCACCCGCACTCCGAGGTCGACGAGCTGGTCGCGACGGCGACGGATCACGTCGCGGTTGAAGCCCATCAGGAAGCGGACCTCCTCCGGCGAGCGCTTCCAGTTCTCCGTCGAGAAGGCATACGCCGACAGGTACGGGATGCCGATCTCGATGGCCCCCTCGATCGTGTCGAACAGCGAATACTCCCCCTGCTCGTGGCCTTTGGTCCGGGACAGCCCACGGTCCTTGGCCCACCGGCCGTTGCCGTCCATGACCACCGCCACGTGTCGGGGCACCGCCTGGCCGGGCAGCTGCGGCGGCCGCGCCCCGGAGGCGTGCGGAGTCGGCGGCGTGGGGGTGCGGCTCACGAATTCTCCCGTCGATCGACCAGCGGCAGGGAGCGCAACGCGCGCTCGGAGTGCCATTGCAGGTGTGCCGCCACCAGGCCGCTGCACTCACGGCGTACCGGTGCCTCCGCGGCGTCGGCGACCTGCCAGTCGCCGGAGGTCAGGGCCGACATCAGGCCGAGGGTGGCCGGCGCCGGGTGGGCCGCGCCCGGCGGCCGGCAGTCCGGGCAGACGGACCCCCCCGCCGGTACGGAGAAAGCACCGTGCCGTCCCGGGATCCCGCAGACGGCACACTCGGCCAGCGCCGGCGCCCAGCCGGCGAGCGACATCCCGCGCAGCAGATAGGCGTCCAGCACCAGGGTGCCGGCG
>DASQDS010000579.1:0-1695 GCA_035634075.1 Pilimelia sp.
GGGCTCGTCGCCCGGCCCGTCCAACGGCGCGTCGACAGGCTGAGCCGTCGGGACCGCGCTGGTGGTGCTGCGGCGGGCGCGCCGGGCCACCCCGCGGCCCTCGCCCCCACCTCGGCTGTCGTCGCCCCGGCGGTCGCCACCCCGGCTGTCGCCGGTGCGCTTGCGGCCGCCGGGCGGCCGTCCACCCAGGTCCTCCTCGACCTCCGCGTTGAGGGCCGCCCGGGTCCGCTCCGCGGTCGGCAGGGTGCCCGTGATGTCGCTCGGAATGTCCAGTTCCTCGTAGAGGAACGGCGACGTGTGGTACGTCTCCGGCGGCTCGGGCATCTCCAACCCGAGCGTCTTGTCGATGATCCGCCACCGGGGCATGTCGTCCCAGTCGACGAACGTCACGGCGACGCCCGTGGCGCCCGCCCGGCCGGTGCGGCCGATGCGGTGCGTGTACGTGTCCTGGTCTTCCGGACAGTCGTAGTTGATCACGTGGGTGACGCCGGAGACGTCCAGCCCGCGCGCCGCCACGTCTGTTGCCACCAGCACATCGATCTTGCCGACGCGGAACGCGCGCAGCGCCCGCTCCCGGGCGCCCTGACCGAGGTCGCCGTGCACGGCGGCGGCGGCGAAGCCGCGGAAGTCGAGATCCTCAGCCACCCGGTCGGCGGCCCGCTTCGTCCGGGTGAAGATCATGGTCAGGCCGCGCCCGCGCGACTGCAGGATCCGCGCCACCACCTCGACCTTGTTCATCGAGTGGGTGCGGTAGGCGACCTGCTTGGTCAGCGGGGACGGGCCGGTCTCGGCGGTGTGCCCGGCGTGGATGTTCACCGGGTGCCGCAGGAAGCGGCGGGCCAGCGCGACGATCGGGTCCGGCATGGTGGCGGAGAACAGCATGGTCTGCCGGTCCTCCGGCAGCATCGCGAGGATCTTCTCCACGTCGTCGAGGAAGCCCAGGTCGAGCATCCGGTCGGCCTCGTCCAGCACCAGGGCGCGGATGCGGTCCAGCCGCAGCTTCTTCTGCTTGGCCAGGTCCATCAGCCGGCCCGGCGTGCCGACCAGGATCTCCATGCCGTCGCGCAGCGCGTCCACCTGCGGCTCGTAGGCGACCCCGCCGTAGATGGCCAGGACCCGGATGCCCCGGGTGCGCCCGGCCAGGGCCAGGTCCTTGGAGACCTGCAGGCACAGCTCGCGGGTCGGGACGACGACAAGCGCCTGCGGGACGCCGTCGGCGCCGTCTGCGGGGCTCAGGACGCGATCGATCAGCGGGATGCCGAAGCCGAGCGTCTTGCCCGTGCCGGTCGGCGCCTGGCCGATGAGGTCGGTGCCGCGCAGGGCGATCGGGACCGCGTACTCCTGGATGGCGAACGCGTGGGTGATGCCGGCGGCCGCGAGCGCGGCCACGGTCTCGGCGCGGGCGCCGAGCTGGGCGAATGTCGGGCTGTCCGGTCGGACCGGAACACGGGCGGCGGGCTCTTCGGCGGCCGCGCTGTTGTCTTGTTCCTGGATATCAGTCATCGGGTTGTCTGGGGTGCCCTCTCGTGGTGCGCCCCGTCTTCTCCGAGGGCGCGATCAATATGGCGGGCCGCACGCGAGAAAAGGATCGCGGGCCGCGCGTGTCGCGGGTCGGTCCACAGGCAGGTCAGGCCCCGCGGAGATGCAAAATGTCGTCGACCCACGGCATCCTCACCATGGTACCCGACGGGTGAC
>DASQDS010000580.1:0-2081 GCA_035634075.1 Pilimelia sp.
GGCGGGCGGCGAGCCCCGCGGGCCGGCCGGGCCTGCGCGCCGCGGGCCGGGCTCCCGCCGACACCCGGCCAGGCCATCGGCACCCTCACGGCCCGGATCTGCGCCGGGGTCGTGGTCGACGCGCACGTGGTGGTCGACGACGACGAGACCGAGCCGGCCGTGCTACCGGCGTACCCGACGCTGCTGGCGGTGCCGGTCGGCGGGCCGCCGCGCACCTACGATCTGCCCGGGCTGGGGGATTACCGGCTGGTCGCCCAACGATTGCGGGACGGGGTCGTGCTGGTCACCGGCCTGCGGCTGGCGGAGACCCGGGAGACGCTCTACCTGGTCGCCGGTGTCGTGGCGGGCGTGACGGCGCTGGTGTTGCTGACGGCCGGCTTCGCCGGAGCGGTGATCATCCGACGGTCGCTGCGGCCGCTGTCCCGGGTCGCGGCCACCGCCACCCGCGTCGCCGAGATGCGGCTGGACCGGGGCGAGGTGGCGCTCCAGCAGCGGGTGCCGGCCGCCGACACCGACCCCCGCACCGAGGTGGGCCAGGTGGGCGCCGCGCTGAACAGGATGCTGGAGCACGTCGGCAACGCGCTCGAAGCCCGGCAGGCGAGCGAGACGCAGGTCCGGCAGTTCGTCGCCGACGCCAGCCACGAGCTGCGCACGCCGCTGGCGGCGATCCGGGGGTACGCCGAGTTGAGCCGCCGCGCGCCTGAGCCGGTGCCGCCGGACGTCGCGCACGTGCTGCGGCGGGTCGAGTCCGAGGCGCTGCGGATGAGCCTGCTGGTGGACGACCTGCTGCTGCTCGCCCGCCTGGACGCCGGCCGGCCGCTGGCCCAGGAGAGCGTCGACCTGACCATGCTGGTCGTCGACGCGGTCAGCGACGCGCACGCCGCCGGGCCCGAGCACGACTGGCGGCTCGACCTGCCGGCCGAGCCGGTCACCGTCGCGGGCGACCCGGCGCAGCTGCACCAGGTCCTGGCCAACCTACTGGCCAACGCCCGCACCCACACGCCGGAGGGGACCGCCGTCACCGTCGGCGTCGGGTCGGCCGGCGACCACGCGCTGCTCACCGTCGCGGACACCGGCCCCGGCATCCCCGCGGACCTGTTGCCGCACGTCTTCGAGCGGTTCGCCCGGGGGGACAACTCCCGGTCGCGCGCGGCCGGCAGCACGGGGCTGGGGCTCGCCATCGTGCACGCGGTCGTCACGGCGTACGGCGGTGTGGTCGCGGTCGACAGCGGGCCCGGCGGGACCCGGTTCGACGTCCGGCTGCCGGTGCGCTGACGGGCGCGTCAGTACGGGTCCGGCTCGCCTGCCGCGGCGGCCCGCGCGGCGATGGCCGCCTGGATGCGCCGCAGGGTCCGCAGCGCCTTCTTCGCCGCCGTGTCGACCCGGCCGTCGAACACGGTCACGCCGCGGTCCTCGGCCATCAGCCGCTCCAGCGTGGCCACGGCCCGCTCGTCCCCGGTGGACCCGAGCGCAACGGCGGCCCAGTAGCGCTTGTTCGGGTCGGCGTCGGTGGCGGCCCGGCACAGCCGCGGGATCACCTCGGGGCTGAACAGCGCCAGCGCGCTGGCGATGTGGCCGATCCGGGGCAGGCGGCGATGCTCGAACTCCGCCCACAGGGCCGCCAGCGCCGCCTCGCCGCCGATCTTCGCCAGAGCGTCGGCGGCCCGCTGGCGCAGCCAGTCCGCCGGGTCGTGCAGCAGCGGGGCGAGCGCCTCGACGGCAGCCTCGTCGCCGATCTCACCGAGGGCGACGACGGCCTGCTCCCGGGCCATCCACTGCGGATGATCGAGGAGCACCAGCAGGCCGGGCACCGCGCTGCGCAGGCCCAGCGCCGCGCAGCCCATGGCGGCCCACGCCTGGCAGTTGTGCCGGGTGTCGGCCAGTGCGGCGAGCAGCGGCGCCTCGAGGGTCCCGTCGACGAACACGGCGGCCTGGTTGAGCGCGCGGGTGTAGAGGGACCGGTGGTAGTCGCCGTAGTCGCGCACGAGCGCGCGCAGGGCCGCCGCCGCCGACTCGTCGGCCTTGCCGCCGGCGCGGTCGAGCAGGGCGTACAGGGATCTTTCGCGTGCCTCCAGGTCACC
>DASQDS010000581.1:0-7314 GCA_035634075.1 Pilimelia sp.
GGACGCCTTCGGGGTGGGCGACGGCACCGAGCTGGTGGTCCGCCGGCACGTCGTGCGCACCCAGGACGCGCCGGTCGAGGTGGGCGCGTCCTGGTTCCGGGTGGCGGACGCGGCGGGGACGAGCCTGGAACGGCACGAGGCGTTCGGGCGCCCGCTCTACCAGGAGGTGGAGGAGGTGACCGGGCGCCGGTACGCCTCGGCGACCGACACCGTCACCGCCCGGCAGCCCAGCCGGGAGGAGGCGGAGACCCTCCAGATCCGGCCGGACACGCCGGTCCTGCACCTGCTGCACGTGGCGTACGACGCGGCGCACCGCGCGATCGAGGTGGCCCAGGCCACCTGGCCGGGCCCCATGACGGCGCTCACCGAGGAATACAAGATCCCCGGCCCGACCCCGGACCCGTCCGCCGACCCCGGCCTCGTCCTGGGCTGACGTGGGCGGGCGCTGAGTCGTCTGTGCTCTCAGCTCAATAGGACGCGGACGGACGGCAGCGCCCGCGCTGTCAGAGGCGGATGCCCAGGAGGGCGTCCACCGTGGTGGCCACCAGGGCCGGGGCGGTGCGGTCGTCGCCGGCGCCCGCCAGGGCGGCGTCCACCCATTCGTCGACGAGGTTGAGGGCGCCCGGGGTGTCCAGGTCGTCGGCGAGCCGCGCGCGGACGCCCGCCAGGAGGTCGGCGCCCGCCGGTCCGGCGCCGGCGGCAGCCGCCTCGCGCCACCGGCTCAGCCGCTGTTGGGCGACCTTGAGCAGGTCGTCGGTCCACTGCCGGTCGGTGCGGTAGTGGTCGGCGAGCAGCGCGAGCCGCACCGCCATCGGGTCCACGTGGTCCGCCCGCAGCCGGGACACGAAGACCAGGTTGCCCTTGGACTTCGACATCTTCTCGCCGTTCAGCCCGATCATCCCGGCGTGCACGTAGTGGGTGGCGAACGGGGCGACGCCGGTGATCCGCTCGGCGTGCGCGGCGGAGCACTCGTGGTGTGGGAACAGCAGGTCGTTGCCGCCGCCCTGCACGTCGATGGAGGTGCCGAGCAGGCCCAGGGCGATGGTGGCGCACTCGATGTGCCAGCCCGGCCGGCCAGGCCCGAGGAGCCCGCCGTCCCAGGCCGGTTCGCCGTCGCGCGCCCCCCGCCACAGCAGCGGGTCGAGCGCGTCCCGCTTGCCCGGCCGCTCCGGGTCGCCGCCCCGCTCGGCGGCGAACACCAGCATCTGCTCGCGGGACAGGTTCGACTCGTACCCGAAGGCCGGCGCCGCCGCGATGTCGAAGTAGACGTCGCCGCTGCCGTCGTCGAGCCGGTACGCGGCGCCGTCGGAGAGCAGGCCGACGACCTGGCCGGCGATCTGTGGGATGGACTCCACGGCGCCGACGTAGTGCTGCGGCGGCAGGATCCGCAGCGACTCCATGTCCTCGCGGAACAGGGCGGTCTCGCGCATCGCCAGCACCACCCAGTCCTCGCCGTCCCGGGCGGCGCGCTCCAGCAGCGGGTCGTCGATGTCGGTGACGTTCTGCACGTACGCCACGGTCAGCCCGGCGTCGCGCCACGCGCGGTGCACCAGGTCGAAGGTGATCATCGTCGCCGCGTGACCGAGGTGGGTGGCGTCGTAGGGCGTGATGCCGCAGACGTACATGCCCGCCGTGCCGGCCGCCCGCGTGGGGATCGCGGCCCGGCGCGCCGAGTCGAACAAGAAGAGCGGCTGCCCGCGACCGGGCAGCCGCGGGACCTCGTGGCCCTGCCAGGAATCCATGCCGCCCAGCCTAGATGGGCGGCCAGGGGACGGCCGGCCAGTCCTGCGACGGCAGCGGGAACCGCCCGGTCGCCAGCAGCCGGGCGACCCGCGCCTCGGCGGCCGACACCTCCGCCCGGCTGATGTGCGCGGCGAGCGCCTCGCCGAGCGGGCCGGCGAGCTGCGCCGCGAGGGCCCGCAGCGTCTCGGGCGCGCCCGCGGGCAGCGCCTCGCCGGCCCAACCCCACAGGACGGTGCGCAGCTTGTCCTCGACGTGGAAACACACGCCGTGGTCCACTCCGTACACCCGGCCGTCCTCGCCGAGGAGCACGTGGCCGCCCTTGCGGTCGGCGTTGTTGACCACCGCGTCGAAGACGGCCAGCCGGCCGAGCCGGGGGTCGTCGGCATGGGCCAGCGCGTACGGCCGGCCGCCGTCGTCGCGCGCCGACATGACCGCGAACCAGCCGGCCGGCAGCCGGCGCGCCGGCACGAAGCCCACGAGCTCCCCGGCGTCGGCGGGCTCGTCGATCCACAGCTGGCAGGCGCCCGGCCCGAGTGGGCCGTCGCGCAGGACGGTCGGCGGGACCGCGTCCCAGCCGGCGGCCCGGGACAGCAGGTAGGCGCCCACCTCCCGGCCGGCCAGCGTGCCGTCGGGGAAGTCCCACAGCGGCCGTTCACCGCGCACCGGCTTGTACACGCAGCGGACGGTGACCCCGCCGGCGGTCAGGAACGCGCGCAGCGTCGTATTGGAGGCGTCGACGAGCCGGCCCTCCAGCTCGAACTCGCCGTGCGCCAGCAGCTCCAGCGCGTCAGCCTCGGCGAGCTGCGCCGCGCTGGTCAGCGCGGGCGGATCGGCGGGCTCAGTCGTCACCGATGGTAGCCGTTGTGCCGCGGACACAGGTGGCCCTTCGGGTCCAGCGGCTGGCCGCACAGCGGGCACGGGGGTCGGCCCGCGGCCACCACCCGGCGGGCCCGCGCGATGAACTCCCGGGTCGCCTCCGGCGTCAGCCGCACCCGCAGCCGGTCCAGATCCTCGTCCGGCTCGTCGTCCTCGGCCTCGTCGTCGTCATCGGACTCCAGGTCGGCCGCGAGCTCCTCGGCCTCCCCCTCGCCGGCCGCGATGGCCTCGATCACCACCGTGGCCGTGTCCACGTCGAAGGCCAGGCCGAGCGTGCCGACCCGGAACTCCTCGTCCACGGGGGTGTCGAGGGGCTCGTTGTCGGACACATCCTTCGCCGCCTCGGGGAGCTCCACCCCGAAACGCCGGTGCGCCTCGGTGAGCAGCTCCTCCAGCTTCTCGGCCAGCAACGACACCTGCACCTTCTCCAGCGCCACGCTGACCAACCGGCCACCGCCGCGGGCCTGGAGGAAGAACGTCCGCTCCCCCGGCGGACCCACGGTCCCCGCGACGAACCGCTCCGGCGGCTCGAAGGCGTACACCTGGTGGGTCATACCTCAGACCCTATCCGCCCGGGGGGCAGCTACGCGCGCCGAGTGGCACCGGCGTGCCTACGCCGGCATGGCGCCGCCACCGGCGCCCCCACCCACCGCCGCGTCGGACTCGGCGGCGGCGCGCGGGCGCCGCAGCCGCCGCTTCGGCTTGGGCGGGACGAGCCCGGCGAGGTCGCCGCCGGTGTCGTTGAGGCGCAGCAGGAAGGGCCGCGTCGGGGTGAAGCGGATCGCGGACACCGAGGCCGGGTCGGCCACGATGCGCTGATACAGATCCAGGTGTACGCCGAGCGCGTCGGCGATGACGGCCTTGATGATGTCGCCGTGGCTGCACGCGAGCCAGACGGCCGCCGGCCCGTGCTCGGCCGTGACCCGGGCGTCCCAGGCCCGCACGGCGGCCACCGCCCGCGCGGACATCGCCGGGATCGACTCCCCGCCGGGGAACACCGCCGCGCTGGGGTGCTGCTGGACCACGGCCCAGAGCGGGTCCTTCGCCAGCGTCTTCAGCGGCTGGCCCTCCCAGGTGCCGTACCCGCACTCGATCAGCCCGTCCTCGACGGCGGCCTCGGCGCCCGGCAGCGCCAACTCGACGGTCTGCCGGCAGCGGATCAACGGGCTCGTGACGACGGCCGCCAGGGGCAGGCCGCGCAGCCGCTCGCCGACCGCGCCGGCCTGCGCGCGGCCCACGTCGTCCAGCTCGACCGGCTGGCGCCCGGCCAGCCCGCCGGTCGCGTTGGCGGTGGTGCGGCCGTGTCGCAGCAGGAGAACGGTAGCCACCGGGGCAGCCTACGGCGCGGGCGGCGCGGTCAGCACGCCCGCCTGGTCCGGCCCGCGCCCGCCGTGGTCCCCGTCCGCGCCGTCCGCCGTCCGGGGGCGCAGCCGTACGCGGGTGATCGCCCGGCCGTCCACGGCCAGCACCTCGGCCGACCAGCCGTCCACCTCCACCGCGTCGCCGGGCCCCTTCGGGATCTTCCCGAGCACGGCCAGCACCAGGCCGGCGACCGTGGCGTACTCCCCCGGCGGCGGCTCGCTCAGGTGCACGCCGACGTCGCCCAGGTCGTGCACCGGGAACAGGCCGGGCAGCACCACGGCGCCGTCGGGCTCCCGCCGGGCCTGCGCGACGTCGCGGTCGGTCTCGTCGTAGATCTCGCCGACGACCTCCTCGATGAGGTCCTCGAGGGTGACGATGCCGTCGACGGTCCCCCGCTCGTCCACCACGAACGCGAGCTGCTGGCGTTCCAGGCGCATCCGGCGCATGGCGTCGGCGACCCGCAGCGACTCGGGCAGCATCAGGGCGGGGCGGATGACGTCGCCGGCCTTTCCGGAGTCGGCGAGCAGGTCGCGGAGGTGGACGATGCCGAGCACCTCGTCGAGGTCCCCGCCGCGCACCACCGGCGCCCGGGAGTGCCCGGACGCCGCCAGGGTCGCCCGCGCCTCGGCGACGGGCGTGTCCGCGAGCAGCGACAGCACCGTCCGCCGCGGGATCACCACCTGGCGCAGCACGCGGTCGGCGATCTCGAACGCGCCCACCATGATCCGTCGCTGCTGGGGCGTGAACGCCTTCTGCGCGGCGAGCAGGTCGCGCAGCTCCTCGGCGGTGACCTCCTCCCGCGTGGCGGTCGGGTCACCGCCGAAGACGCGCACCACCATGTCGGTGGACTTGCCCAGCAGCCAGACCACCGGGCGGGTGAGCTTCGCCAGCATGTCCAGCGGCCGGGCCACCAGCAGCGCCCAGGTCTCGGCACGCTGCATGGCGACCCGCTTGGGCGCCAGCTCGCCGAGCACCAGGGTGAGGAAGCTGAGCCCCACGGTCACCAGCACGATGGCGCCCGGCTCCGCGGCGGTGCCGAGGAAGGCCAGCGGCTCCACCAGGGGCGCGGCGAGCGAGACCGCGGCGGTCGCGGAGGCCAGGAACCCGGCCACGGTGATGCCGATCTGGATCGTCGCGAGGAAACGGTTGGGGTCGCGGGCCAGCCGCGCCAGGACCCGCCCGCTGCCGCCGCGCGCCGCCAACCGGTCGACCTGGCTGTCGCGCAGCGAGACGAGCGCCATCTCGCTGCCCGCGAACACGGCGTTGAGCAGGACCAGCACGCCCACCAGGACGAGCTGCAAGGCGTAGTTGTTCAACGTGTCCCCACTCCGGGTGCCGGCTCCGGGCTGCCTGCGCTGCGCGATCCAGGTTACGCAGGTCAGGTGGCGGAGATTGCGCCGGTGGTGAGCAGTGCCAGGATGACCGAGCCGAGGGCCACCCGATACAGGACGAAGACGTACAGGGTGTGCTGGGCGACGTAGCGCAGCAGCCACGCGATCGCGGCGTAGCCGACGGCGAACGCGATCAGCGTGGCGACCACCATCTGCGCGGGGCTTGGCGTCAGCCCCGGGCCGCCGCGCTCGAACACGTCGGGGACGCTGAACAGGCCGCTGGAGACGACGGCCGGGATCGCCAGCAGGAACGAGAACCGGGCCGCGGCCTCCCGGGTGAGGCCGAGGAACAGGCCGGCCGAGAGCGTGCCGCCGGAGCGGGACACCCCCGGGATCAGCGCCATCGCCTGGGCGATGCCCATCACCACGCCGTCGCGCATCGTGAAGCGTTCCAGCCCACGGGTCTGCCGGCCGGCGTACTCGGCGATGGCGATGACGAAGGAGAACACGATCAGGACGGTGGCCACGATCCACAGGTTGCGGGCCTGGTCGCGGATCTGGTCCTTGAACAGAACGCCGAGCAGCCCGATGGGGATGGAGCCGACGATGACGTACCAGGCCATCTTGTAATCCGGCGACTGCCGGGCCGACGCGCTGGCCAGCCCCGCGAACCACGCCTTGGTGATCCGCCAGATGTCCTTGGCGAAGTAGATCAGCACGGCGGCCTCGGTGCCGAGCTGCGTCACGGCGGTGAACGAGGCGCCCGCGTCGGCGTCGAAGAACAGCGCCGAGGTGATCCGCAGGTGCCCCGACGAGCTGACCGGCAGGAACTCGGTGAGCCCCTGCACCACCCCGAGCACGATCGCCTCGACCCAGGTCATCTCGGTCACCGGCCGACCCCCGCCAGCTCCAGCGCCTCGGCGACCGCACCGAGGGCGCGGATCGACGTGTCCCGGTCGGGGGTGAACGGCGTGACGGACAGAGTGGTGACGCCGGCCGCGGCGTACGCGGCGAGCCGTTCGGCCACCCGCGCAACGGGCCCCAGCAGCGAGGTGCGGTCGAGGAACTCCAGCGGCACGGCGGCCGCCGCGTCGCGGTGCCGGCCGGCCAGGTACAGGTCCTGCACCTCCCGGGCCGCCTCGGCGTAGCCCATCCGGACCGCCAGCGCGTTGTAGAAGTTCTGCTCGCGGCTGCCCATGCCGCCGACGTAGAGCGCCGCGTACGGGCGGACCGCCTCCGCGCAGGCCGCCCAGTCGTCACCGATCACGACCGGCACGCTGGGCACCACGTCGAAGCCGGCCAGCTCCCGGCCGGCCCGCGCCCGCCCGGCGGCCACCGCGGCCAGCTGGTCGGCGGCGGCGTCCGGGGCAAGGAAGACCGCCAGCCAGCCGTCCGCGATCTCCCCGGCCAGCTCGAGGTTGCGCGGGCCGACGGCCGCCAGGTAGATCGGGATGTCCGGCCGTGGCGGGTGGAAACCCAGCCGCAGGGCTTTGCCCGGGCCGTCGGGCAGCGGCAGCGTGTAGTGCGCGCCGGCGTACGCCACCCGCTGGCGGCCGACGGCCAGGCGGACGATGTCCACGTACTCGCGGGTGCGGGCGAGCGGATGCGCGAACCGCACGCCGTGCCAGCCCTCGGAGACCTGCGGGCCGGAGACGCCGAGGCCGAGCCGGAACCGCCCACCGGACAACGCGTCGATCGTGGCGGCCGTCATGGCCGTGGCGGCGGGCGTGCGGGCCGGGATCTGCATCACGGCGCTGCCCACGTCGATCCGCCCGGTCTGGCCGGCGATCCAGGCCAGCACGCTCGGCGAATCCGATCCGTACGCCTCGGCCGCCCACACCACCGCGTAGCCCAGGCGGTCCGCCTCCCGGGCGAGCGCCAGGTGGTCGGCCGGTGTGCTCCATGCCGTCTGGTAGCCCAGACTGAGTCCCAGCCGCACTCGCGTACCCCTCCCCCGCGCCGGCCGCGCGGCCGGCGGGGCGCGCGGGTCGCCCCAGGGTAC
>DASQDS010000582.1:0-5470 GCA_035634075.1 Pilimelia sp.
GGGGACGCGACGAGCCGGCCGCCCGTCCCGCCCACGCCGACGGGGGTCGTGACGGTGGCCGGCCGGGTGGCGCCGCCGGAGGCCCGCCGCGGCGGGGTCGACCGCCGGGACGGCCGGCTGGAGGTGCGGCGCATCGCCCCAGCGCAGCTCGCCACCGCGCTGCCGTACCCGATCTTCGGCGGGTACGTGCTGCTCGACGAGGGCCAACCCGGCGCGGCTCCGGAGCTGGCGGCGGTGCCCTCGCCCCGCGCGCGGGCCTGGCAGAACGCCGGCTACGCCGTCCAGTGGTGGCTGTTCGCCGTGTTGACGCTCGTCGGCTACGGCTGGCTGGCGCGCCGGGAGGCGCACGGGCCGCCCTCGGCGGGGCCGGGCGACCGCGTCGACGCGGCGACCGCGGCGACATCGCGTTAGTGTGCGGACATGATGCCGCACGACCCGGCCGATCCGGCGGCGCTCGGCGGCCCGACCGGCCCTGGGCCCGGCGCGGGCCCGGTGATCGCCCGCATCGGCGAGGTGGCCGTCACGTCGTCCATCGTGCACACGCCGGCGGGTGACATCCCGCTGCGGGGCTCGACGTGGCTGGTCACGGAGCAGTGGCTACCGGAGCAGAAGACCCCCACCTGGGCGATCGTGCTGGCCATCGTGCTGTTCTGCCCGCTGACCGTCCTCAGTCTGCTCTTCCTGCTGATCAAGAACACGGTCTACCACGGCACGGCCCAGGTGACGATCAGCAACGGCGCCCAGCAGTACGTCGCCCGGATCGCCGTCCGCGACCAGGCGCAGTTGCAGCAGGTCCACCAACAGGTGAACTACGCCCGGTCGCTGGCCGCGCTCTGAGCGTGCAGGGCGCGCACGGCGTCGATGGTGTCCGCCTCGGCCGCCGACTTGTCCTCGCGGTAGCGCAGCACCCGGGCGAAGCGCAGGGCAACGCCACCCGGGTAGCGCGGGCTCGTCTGCACGCCGTCGAACGCGATCTCGACCACCTGCTCCGGCCGCAGCCGCACCACCCACTCGCCGCGGTCGACCGCGAGGCTCAGGAACCGCTCGGTCTGCCAGCGCAGCATCTCGTCGGTCATGCCCTTGAAGGTCTTGCCGAGCATCACGAACCCGCCCGTGGCCGGGTCCCGCGCCCCTAGGTGCAGGTTGGACAGCCAGCCCTGCCGCCGGCCGTGGCCCCACTCCGCCGCCAGCACGACGAGGTCGAGGGTGTGCCGGGGCTTCACCTTCACCCAGGCGGCGCCGCGCCGGCCGACGTCGTACGGTGCGCTCGGCGACTTGACCACGACACCCTCCTGGCCGGCGGCCAGCGCGGCCGCGAACGCCGTCGCCGCCTCGGCGGGGGTCGCCACCGTGGTGCGGGCGACAAGCATTTCCGGCGGCACGGCGGCCGCCAGCGCCGCCCAGCGCTCGGCGCCCGGGGCGTCGAGGAGGTCCGCGCCGTCGAGGTGCAGCAGGTCGAAGAAGTACGGCGACAGCGCCGTGGCGTCTCCCGCCGGCGAGGGCACCGGCGGGGCGGCGCGCCGGGCGCCCCGGGTGGCGGCGCGGCTCGACGTCTCCTGGAACGGGCGCGGCCGGCCGGCCGCGTCGAGCGCCATCGCCTCGCCGTCGAGGACCAGCTCCCGCGCCGGCAACCCGCGGACCGCGGCGACCACCGCCGGCACCCGCGCGGTGATCTCGTCCAGGCTGCGGGTGAACACCGCCACCTCGTCGCCGGACCTGTGCACCTGCACCCGGATGCCGTCCAGCTTGGTGTCCACGGTGGCCGGCGCGCCGGTGGCGGCGAGCGCCTCCGCAACGGTGGGTGCGCTCTGCGCGAGCATCGGGGCGAGCGGCCGGCCGACCCGCAACGAGAAGGCGGCCAGCGCCGGGTTGCCGCCGGTCAGCGCCGCGACCGCGACAGCCTTCAGATCGCCGGCGAGGAGCAGGGCCCGGCGTACGGCCGCCGGCTCCACCCCGGCCGCCCGGGCCACGGCGTCGGTGAGGAGCCCGGCCTGCGCCCCCTGCCGCAGCTCCCCGCTGAACAGGCCGGTGAGCAGCCGCTGCTCCGCCGCCGTGGCCGCGGCGAACAGCGCCCCGAGCAGCTCCCGGCGGCGCGCCTGCGAACCGGTGCCGGCCACCACGGAGATCGCGCCGATCGCGGCGTCCACCGCCGCGACGGTCAGCGTCGGAGCGCCCGCCGGGGCGGGCAGGTCGCGCAGGCTCGCCCAGCCCACCCCGGTCTGCCGCTGCGGTAGGTCGCCGGCCAGGTAGGCGGACCCGGCGGCGATCTCGTCGGACGCGAGACCCCGCAGGGCGGACGCGAGCAGCTCCACCTTGGCCCGCCGGCCCGAGGTGGCGCCCACCGCGGCGGACGTCGCCGCCAGCTCCACGAACAGCACACCACCCATGGTGGCAGGCCGCCCGCGCCCACGCCCCGGACCCGCCGGTCAGGCCGCCGCCGCGGCCGGCTCCGCCACCCGGTAGCCGCGGGCGCGGACCGCGTCCGCGAGGCGGGCCAGCTGGGCGTCGACCCGGCACAGGGCGGCGGACAACTCGTCGAGGTGACCGTGGAGGGTGGCGTCCGACCACCCGGAGACGTCCACGTCCCCCAGAGCGCTGACGGCGGCGTCGAGCCGCGCGATGGCCTCGTTCGTACTCATGTTCGAAAGCCTAGGCCAGACAGAACCATCGATCAAGCTACGCACGGCCCGGAGCGGCCGATTCACCCGATCGGCAGCAATCCTCACCCCTTGACACAGACGACCTGCTTGAGGTGCGCCACCACCTCGACCAGGTCGGCCTGCTTGGCGATCACCTCACCCAGGTCCTTGTACGCGCCCGGAATCTCGTCCACCACGCCCGCGTCCTTGCGGCACTCCACCCCGGCCGTCTGCGCGGCCAGGTCCGCAACCGTGAACGACCTCTTAGCGGCCGACCGGGACATCCGCCGGCCCGCGCCGTGCGAGGCCGAGCAGTAGGCGTCCGCGTTGCCCAGCCCGCGCACGATGTACGAGCCCGTGCCCATCGAGCCGGGGATGATCCCCAGGTCGCCCCGGCCGGCCCGGATCGCGCCCTTCCGGGTGACCAGCACCGGCACGCCGTCGTACGTCTCCTCCGCCACGTAGTTGTGGTGGCAGGAGATCGGCTCGTCGAACCCGACGCCGGCGAACCGCCCCCGGACCACCCCGCACAGCAGCGCCAGCATGACCGCCCGGTTGCGGGCGGCGTACTCCTGCGCCCAGGCCAGGTCCCGGCGGTACGCCGCCATCTGCGGCGTGCCGGCCACGAAGACCGCGAGATCCCGGTCGGGCAGGTCCGCGTTGTGCGGCAGGCTCCGCGCCACCGCCATGTGCCGCTCGGCCAGCTCCTTGCCGATGTTGCGGGAGCCCGAGTGCAGCATCAGCCACACCCGGCCGGCGTCCGGCCCGCCCTGCTCCACGCACACCTCGATGAAGTGGTTGCCGCCGCCGAGCGTGCCGAGCTGCCGGGTCGCCCGCGCGCCCAGCTTGCCCACGCCCGCGTGCAGCCCGCCGAAGCCGGCCCAGAACTCGTCCCACCCGGCGGTGCGCAGCCCGTGCACCCGGCGCGGGTTCACCGGCTCGTCGTGCGCCGCGAAGCCGACCGGGATGGCCGCCTCGATCGCGGAGCGCAGCGGGCCCAGGTCGTCCGGCAGGTCCCCGTCGGTGAGCGAGGTGCGCACGGCGCTCATCCCACACCCGATGTCCACCCCGACGGCGGCCGGCGCCAGTGCCTGCTCCATCGCGATGACGGACCCGACGGTCGCGCCCTTGCCGAAGTGGACGTCGGGCATCACCGCCACACCGCGCACCCACGGCAGGTTGCCGATGTTGCGCAGCTGCTGAGCGGCCTGGGGCTCGATGCCCAGCGGGTCGGTCCAGACCCGCACCGGCGCCCTGGTGCCCGGCATGACGGTGTACACGGCAAACCCCCGGCGACAAGACGATCAACTGTCATTCCACGGTACGGCCGCCAGCCGGCCCCGCCAACGAGGTTTCGCCGGTCCGCTACCCCGGTGCCCCGTCGGCGGCCCGGTCGGTCAGCCAACCACCGGGCGGTGCCGGTTGGGCGGCCAGCTTGGCGAGCAGCAGCGCCTCGGCCAGGCAGGCCCGGGCGAATTCGCCCAGGTGCAGGCTCTCGTTCGGGCCGTGCGGGCGGGAGCCCGGGTCCTCCACCCCGGTCACCAGGATCGCCGCCCGCGGGAACAGCTCCCGGAAGGTGGCGATGAACGGGATCGAGCCGCCGACCCCGATGTCGACCGGCTCGACGCCGTCCCACGCCTCGCGGAAGGCCGCCCGCGCGGCGTCGTAGGCAGGCCCGGTCGCATCGATGGCGCAGGGCGCACCCTCCTGCTCCAGGGTGAACACGGGGCGAACGCCCCAGGGCGCGTGCCGCTCCAGGTGCGCACGCAGCGCCGCGTACGCCGTCGCGGGGTCGTCGCCCGGCGCCAGCCGCAGGTTCAGCTTCGCCTTCGCCACCGGCACCAGGGCGTTCGGCGCCTCGCCGGTACGCGGCGCGTCGATGCCCAGCACGGCGAGGGCCGGCTTCGTCCACAGCCGCTCGACCAGCCGGCCCGTACCGATGAAGTCCACGCCCGCGACCATGCCGGCCTCGGCCCGCAGGCGATCCGGCGGCAGGTCCAGCGGCGCGGCCGGCCGGGTAACCAGGCCGGGCACCGCGACGTCGCCGGCGTCGTCGTGCAGCGTGGCGAGCAGCCGGCACAGAACGGTCAGCGCATCCGGGACCGGCCCGCCGAACATCCCCGAGTGGACCGCGTCGGCCAGCACCCGCACCTCGACGAAGCAGTTCACGATGCCGCGCAGCGACGTGGTCAGCGCCGGGACGCCGATGTCCCAGTTGCCGGAGTCGGCGATGACGATCACGTCGGCGGCGAGGTCGTCGCGGTGAGCGGCGAGCAGCCGTTCGAGCGACTCGGAGCCGTACTCCTCCTCCCCCTCCACGAACACGACCACGCCGACCGGCAGCGCGTCGCCGAACGCGCGCAGCGCCGCGACGTGCGCCAGCACGCCGGCCTTGTCGTCGGCCGCGCCCCGCCCGTAGAGACGACCGTCCCGCTCCACCGGCTCGAACGGGTCCGAGTCCCACCCCGCCGGGTCGCCCACGGGCTGGACGTCGTGGTGCGCGTACAGCATCACGGTGGGCGCGCCGGGCGGCGCCGGGCGGCGGCCGACCACGGCGGGTTGCCCGCCGGCCCGGCGGATCGTCACGTCGAGGCCGCAGCCACGCAGCAGCTCCGCCGTCGCCTCGGCGGACCGCTCGACGTGCGCGTGATCGAAGCCCTCGAACGCGATGCCCGGGATGCGCACCAGCCGCTCCAGGTCGGCGCGGACGCCAGGCAGCTCGCGTGTGATGGCCGCGCGCAGCTCGGCCTCAGTCAACGTGGGTGCGGTCATGCCGCGATCGTAGGCACGGGCCGGGTGGTCGACCGCCGGCGGGCCGGCGCGGTCAGCCC
>DASQDS010000583.1:0-4517 GCA_035634075.1 Pilimelia sp.
CGCTGGCCCGCACGCACTTGCCGTTGTACGGGTCGACGGCGTCACCGGCGAAGACCACGGCCGCCGCGCCGGCGGCGTCGGCGGTCCGCAGGATCGTGCCGGCGTTGCCGGGGTCGCGCACGTCCGCCAGGACGGCGACCAGCGCCGGCGGCCCGGCGAGGGCCGCGGCCAGCGAGATGTCCAGGTGCGCGCACACGGCGACGAGGCCCTGCGGGGCGACGGTCTCCGCGAGCGCCGCGAGGCCGTCGTCGGTCACCACGGACACGGGTACGCCCTGGGCGCCGGCGGCCCCCGTCAGGTCGGCGTACCGGGTCGTCGCGGCCGCGGTGGCGAACAGCTCGTGGACGGTGCCCGGCGTGCCGAGCGCCTCGCGGACCGCCTGCGGCCCCTCGGCGAGGAACCGGCGGGCGGCCTCCCGGTCCCGGCGGCGGTGCAGGCGCCGGGCAGCAACGACCCGGGGCGTCCGCTGCGTGAACGGCGGAGCGGCCCCGGGTCGGTGGTGTGCCGGCGTCGGACCGGTCAGGCGGCCTGGGCAGCGGCGCCGCCGGTGCCCTCCGCCGCGACGGCCTCCCGGGCGACCGCGACGATCGCCGCGAAGGCGGTCGCGTCGGTCACCGCGAGGTCGGCGAGGATCTTGCGGTCGACCTCGATGCCGGCCAGCCGAAGGCCCTGGATGAGCCGGTTGTAGGTCATGCCGTTCGCCCGCGCGGCTGCGTTGATGCGGGTGATCCACAGCTGCCGGAAGTCGCCCTTGCGGTCGCGGCGGTCCCGGTAGGCGTACTGCATGGAGTGGAGCACCTGCTCCTTGGCCTTGCGGTACAGCCGGGAGCGCTGACCGCGGTACCCACTCGCGGTCTCCAGGATGGTGCGGCGCTTCTTCTGCGCGTTCACTGCGCGCTTGACGCGTGCCATGTCAACTACTCCTCAGTGGGAAACTGGCGCGCGTCAGCGGCCCAGCAGCTTCTTGATGCGCTTCAGGTCGGCCTTGGCCACCTCGACCGTGCCGGTCAGCCGGCGCGTGCGGGTCGACGACTTCCCCTCGAGCAGGTGGCGCTTGCCGGCCTGCTCGCTGCGGATCTTGCCGCTGCCGGTGATCTTGACCCGCTTGCCCATGCCGGTGTGGCTCTTCATCTTCGGCATTGAAAACGCTCTCTCCTGTTACTCGCCGGCACTTCCGGTCGAGTCGACCGGCGGCTCTTCCGCCCCGTCGGCCTCCCGCTCCCGCGGACCACCGCTCTTGGCCAGCACCGCTGCCGCGGCGGCCGCCTTCGTGGCCCGATGAGGAGCCAACACCATGATCATGTTTCGGCCGTCCTGCTTCGGCGCGGCCTCCACGTACCCCAGCTCGGAGATCTCCTGCTCCAACCGGCGCAGGAGCCGGTACCCCAGCTCGGGGCGGCTCTGCTCGCGGCCGCGGAACATGATCGTGACCTTGACCTTGTCCCCGGCCTTGAGGAACCGCACCACGTGACCCTTCTTGGTCTCGTAGTCGTGCGGGTCGATCTTCGGCCGGAGCTTCATTTCCTTGATCACGGTCTGCTGCTGATTGCGCCGGGCTTCCCGCGCCTTCAGTGCGCTCTCATACTTGTACTTGCCGAAATCCATGAGCTTGCACACCGGTGGGCGCGCCATGGGCGCAACCTCGACCAGGTCCAGGTCGACGTCCGCGGCCAGCTGCAGGGCGCGCTCCAGCGGGACGATGCCCACCTGCTCACCCTCAGGGCCGACCAGCCGGACCTCACGTGCCCGGATCTGCTCGTTCACGCGTGGTTCGACGCTGATGGGGCCTCCTTCATCGCTATCTGCGCTCCGGCACGGGGTGCGCCGGGGCCTGCACCGACCTGCGGCCCCGACGGCCCCAACGCAGAAAGGCCCGGGCTGCTGCCCAGGGCCTGCTCGACCGGCCGCGCACGCAGGAGCGCACGCACTCCCGACCGCGGGCGCGAGCCCGCCGTCGGGTGACCGGACCCGGCCGCTCAGGGCGACACACCCTCTCGGGTGACACGGGTGGGAGCAGGCGCTCCGCTTCGGGGCCGCCACTCGGCGCGAGCGCCGGGACAGCCTGGTCGACGCGTACAGGCTACCAGGGGTGACGCCGGAACGAAAAAGGGACGGCGCGCCCCGGAACGCGGGCCACCTGACCGCGCCCGCCCGCCCTGGCCGAACCACCGCCCCGATCTTGGTCCCCTGGCCCCCGAAAACGGTAGGTGGCGGACCAAGATCCAGGCTGCAGCCACCCACGGCGGGACGGTGCCGAGATCTTGGTCCCGTGGCCCCCGAAAACGGTGGGTGGCGGACCAAGGTCTTGGCGGTGGCGCCGGGCGCGTGCCGGCTGGACCGGGACTTCTCAGCGCGCCGGGTCGGCTGGCGTGGTTGGGGCGGTCGCGGCGGCGTGCAGCGCGCGCAGGGCCCGGACGCCGTTGACCGCGTAGTCCTTGTCGGTCGCCTGCACCGCCATCATCGCCACCAGGTCGTCGTCGCCGAGTTCCAGCGACGCCCACGGCGACCCGCGGTTGAAGCGCACCGCCTTGACCTCGGACCAGGGCAGCTCGTACGAGCCGATCAGGTTGCGGACCCGCACGGTCCGCGCGTCCGCCTCCACCCGCGGCCGGCTGAGCAGCATGATGCCCGCGGCGCCCAGCGCGCCAAGGATGATCATGGCCACCTGATCGGCGGTGCCGAACGTCGCCGGCCCATTGTTGACCGGGCCGGTCAGCGCCGTGCCGACGAGCGCGAACATGATGAACAGGGCGGCCGCGAGGACCGCGCAGACGATGCGGGCCCGGCGTGGACGCAGGCGGACGACCTCGGATCCGGTCACGCCGCCGAGTCTGCCAGCCGGCCGCGTGGCGCGACCACCCGGCCCGACGCCGGACCCGCCCGACCTGCCGGACGCACGGCAGCCAACCGACCAGGACGGCGGGCCGGCGGCGGGCCAAGGCGGGCCGGCGGTCAGAGGCGGCAGGCGTGGATGTCTGTCACCAGGAGCGCCCGCGCGCCCAGGTCGTACAGCTCGTCCATGATCTGGTGCACCTGGGCGCGGAGGACCATCGCCTGCACCGCCACCCAGCCCTCCCGGTGCAGCGGCGCGATCGTCGGCGACTCGATGCCGGGGGTCAGGGCGGTGGCCTGGTCCAGCAGGTCCGCCCGCACGTCGTAGGCCAGCATCACGTACCGGCGGGCGACCAGCACGCCCTGCAGCCGCCGGACGAGCTGCGCGGCACCGCCGTTGGTCGCCGCGCCCGCCCGGCGGATGAGCAGCGCGGACGACTCCAGGATCGGCTCGCCGACCGTGACGAGGCCGGCCTGGCGCAGGGTTGCGCCGGTCTCCACGACGTCCGCGATGACGTCGGCGACGCCGAGGCGGACCGCGTTCTCCACCGCGCCGTCCAGCCGGATCACCTGCGCCCGCGTCCCCCGACCGGCGAGGTACTGCTCGACCACGCCGGGGTACGCCGTGGCGATGCGGCGCCCGCCGAGGTCGTCGACGGAGCGCAGCACGTCCGGCCGCGCGGCGATGTGGAAGGTGGCCCGGCCGAAGTCCAGGTCCAGCGCCTCCTCCGCGGCGGCGCCGGCGTCGATGAGCAGGTCCCGGCCGGTGATGCCGAGGTCGAGGTCGCCCGAGCCGACGTACGTGGCGATGTCGCGGGGGCGCAGGTAGAAGAACTCGACGTCGTTGCCGGCGTCGTGGCAGACCAGGTCCCGGTTGTCGGGGCGCTGGCGGTAGCCCGCCTCGCGCAGCATCTGGGCGGCGGGTCCGGACAGGGTGCCTTTGTTGGGTACGGCGATGCGCAGCATGTCGGTGAGTGCTCTCCGGGCGGTCGGGCGAACGGGGTCGGGGCGGGGCGGAGGGTCACACTCACAGATGTCGGTAGACGTCCTCGAGGTCCAGTCCGGTCGCCAGCATCAGCACCTGGGCCTGGTAGAGCAGCTGGGCGATCTCCTCGGCCGTGCGCTGTGGGCCCTCGTGCTCGGCGGCCATCCACGCCTCGGCCGCCTCCTCGACGACCTTCTTGCCGATGGCGTGCACACCGCGGTCGAGCGCCGCGACGGTCCCCGAGCCGGGGGTCCGCGCCGCGGCCTTGGCCTGCAGCTCGCCGAACAGCTCCTCGAACGTCTTCACGAGCGGCGATTCTGTCACCCCGGCGGCCGAGCGGGCTGGCCGGGCGGGCGCGGCGCACATGCCGGGACGCGTCAGCGCACCGTCACGGTGTGGTCGTCGTGGTGCTGCTCGCCGCCATCGGCGGCCGAGATCTCGTACGCCTCGACGACGTACGTGCCGGGGTCCAGGGTGAGGCGCAGCCGGGCCTCGCCCCGGGCGGGCGCCCCGGCGCTGAGGGTGACCACCCGTTCCGCCACCACCCGGTCGGCGCGCCGCACGCGGAGCTGGACGGTGGCCTCGAAGGCGCTGCCGGCGATGTGCACCTCGACGTCGCGGCCGGCGGTCGCGCCGTGCTGCGGCTCCATCAGCCACACCGGGGCGAGCTCGTCCACGGCGGGGCCGCGCCGGACCGGTC
>DASQDS010000584.1:0-2895 GCA_035634075.1 Pilimelia sp.
GCGGGACCCGCGCTGCCCCGGCACGAACCCGTCCGGCCGCGCGACCTCCTCGGCGTCGCGCCCCGCCGCGGCGAGCCACAGCACGAGGCTGGCGCCCGCGGCCACCGGGGTGCCGGCCAGGGTCGTGTCCCGGCCGGCCAGCCGGCGCCACGTGACGATCGGCGGCGTCAGCCGCAGCCCTTCCTCGACGACGTCGTGGTCGGCCACCCGCCCGGCGGCCAGGTCCGCGGCCACCCCCGGCGCGCCGGCCAGCCGGTGCAGCAGCAGGGTCAGGAACTGCGACGTGGTCTCCTGGCCGGCCACCAGCAGGAAGAACAGCGCCCCCGCCACGACGTCGGTGTCCGCGGTGGCGGCCCGCAGCCTCGCCGCCAGGCCCGGGCCGGTGGCGGCGAAGCGCCGCAGCACGGCGTCGTACGCGCCGACCACCTCGGCGAGTTCCCGCTGGCGGGCCACCTCCAGGGGCGCCCAGAACAGCTCCAGCGCGGCCTGGGAGAACCGCTTCACCACGGCGGTGTCCGCCGCCGGCAGCGCGACGAGGCGGCCCAGCGCCAGCAGCGGCAGGTCGGCGGCGAGGCCGGCGTGCAGGTCCACCTCACGCCCGGCGCGCAGGGCCGCGGCCAGGCCGGTGACCCGGCGGCGGACGACCCCGGTCAGCCAGGGGCGCAGCGCCGCCACCCGGTGCGGGTGCAGGGCGTCGGCGACGACGCCGCGGATGGCCGGGTGGCTGGCGCCGCCGTTGTTGGCCAGCGTGGGCGGGAGCCGGAAGCCGTGCCGGGCCAGGATCCGCAGCGCCGCGACGGGGATCGGGGTCACCGCCGCCAGCGCGTTGTCCGGCGGGAAGGTGACCGGGTCGGCGAGCACCGCGCGGATCACGTCGGCCCTGGTGACCAGCAAGTGCCGGCCGCCGACGGGGTCGGTCACGGGAACGACCGCGGGGAGCCCGCCCGCCGCCGGTGGGCCGGCCGTGTCCAACACCCCGCTCGGGCCGCTCAACAGCACGGCACCACGCTACAAGATCGTTGTACGGGCGGCGGCCTGCGATAGGGTGGCCCGGTTCTTGGCAAGCGCTTTCCGGAGGTGCGCATCGTGGGTGCGGAAACGGTCGAGCTGCGGTTGGGCGGGCGGCCGGTCGCCGCGTACGTCATCGACCCGGACCTGGACGCCAAGCACGGACCGCGCCCGTACCTGCACCCGGTCCACACGCTGGCCGGCGTTCCGGTGACCGACGCGCTGCCGGAGGACCACGTCTGGCACCTCGGCGCGTCGCTCGCCGTGCAGGACGTGTCCGGCACCAACCTGTGGGGCGGGCGCACCTACGTGCGCGACGCCGGCTACACCTGGCTGGACGACCACGGCCGCATCGCCCACCTGGACTGGGTGGAGCGCGCCGACGACCGCCTCGTGCACCGCCTGGCCTGGCAGGACCGGGCAGGGGAGACCCTGCTGCACGAGGAGCGGCTGCTGGCCGCCCAGCCGGTCGCCGGGCGCGCCGACGCCTGGGCGCTCGACGTGGCGTACACCCTCACCGCGCCCGCGGACCGGGACATCTCGCTGGGCAGCCCCGCCACCAACGGCCGGCCCGGCGGCACCGGCTACGGCGGGTTCTTCTGGCGGGCGGCGCCCGGCCCGGCGGCACCGGAGGTGTTCAGCGCGGATCACGCGGGGGAGGATGACGTCAACGGCTCCACCGAGGCGTGGGTGGCGCTCGTCGGCCCGGCGTACACGCTGATCTTCACCGGCCTGGGCGAGGGCGACCACTGGTTCGTGCGGGCGAGCATGTACCCCGGGGTGTGCGCCGCCTTCGCGTTCGACAGGCCCCGCCTCGTGGCCGCCGGCGCCAGCCTGCTCGGGCAGCACCGCGTGCTGGTCGCGGACGGCCGGCTCGACCGCACCGGCGTCACCGACCTGCTCGCCGCCGCGCTGCCCTGATGCCGCCGTGCTGGCTGATCAGGCCAGCTGGTCACCCTCCAGGCCCACCTCGCGCGCGGCCGCGGCCCGCACCCAGCCGGCCATGTCGCGCCGGGAGACCGACCGGGGGTGGACGGTCGCCTGGACGGCGAGCCCGTCGATCAGCGCGGCGATCCGCCACGCCGCGCCGCTCGGGTCGTCGCACTTGAGGCTGCCGTCGTGCGTGCCCGCGGTGATCACCTCGGTCAGCGCCTCGCGCCAGCGGGCGTCCAACCGGCGGGACGCGCGCTCCAGCTCCGGCACCCGCAGCGACTCCGACCAGGCGTCGATCCACAATGCCCACGGGCGCGCGCGGCCGGCCGGCCGGTACAGCCGCAGCAGCCGGCGCAGCGTCTCCAGCGGCGCGGCGCCGGCGCGCAGCGTGGCCTCCACCCGGGCCACCTCCCGCGCCGCCGTATACGCGAAAGCTTCTGCGACCAGCCGTTCCTTGGTTTGGAAATGATAGAACAGCAACGCCTGACTCACGCCCGCCGCGGCCGCCACGTCCGCCGTTCGAGTGTTCGCCAAACCCCGCTCGGCGATCACATCGGACGCGGCGCGCAGCAGAGCGTCAAGCCGGACCCCCGGTGAACGTCTCGGCACGGCGGCTACGTTAGCCCAGCCTGCCGACCGGTGCCGCCCCGGTGTACGCCCACAGTGGACGCGAGACATTTTCTCCGGCGCGGAGGGCTGCGCTGCGGGGGTCCGCGGTCGTATCATCGGCTGTCACCGCCTCGTCACGGCGGGTCGGCGCCGCCCGGCGCCCGCCCGACCCGCGGGGTGACACGGGCTGGCCAGCACCGGACTCTCGGGCCGGCGTGGGCCACCGGGTGACTGTCGGCTGGGAGGGCACCGGCGACGCGGCGGCGAAGGGTGGGCCGACATGGCGAACGGTGTGCCGGGGACGGGTGGTCCACCGGCGACGGCACCGGGTCGCGTGACGTCACC
>DASQDS010000585.1:0-9033 GCA_035634075.1 Pilimelia sp.
TGGCGGCGCCCGTCCTGGCCGGCCGGCTCGCCGGCCCCGCCCCGGTGCCGGTCGCCGGCAGCGCGCTCTGCGGCGCCGCCCTCGTGGCGCTCGCCGACACCGCCGGCCGCCTAGCCGGCCCCGCCGAGCTGCCGGTCGGCGTGGTGACCAGCGTGGTCGGCGGGCCGTTCCTGCTCTGGGCCCTGCTCAGCGACCCCGAGGGGAGGCGGCGATGACGGCCGCGGTGGTTGTCGAGGACCTGCGCGTCGCGTACGGCGACCGGGTCGCCGTCGACGGCGTACGGCTCAGCGTTCCGGCGGGCCGCGTGGTGGCCATCGTCGGCCCCAACGGCTGTGGCAAGTCCACACTGCTGCGGGCGGTCGCCCGGTTGCACCGGCCGGCCGCCGGGCGGGTCACCGTGGGCGGCGACGACGTGTGGCGGCTGCGCCCCCGCGCGGCGGCCCGCCGGCTCGCCCTGCTGCCGCAGGCCCCGCAGGCGCCGGAGGGCATCACGGTCGCCGGGCTGGTCCGCTACGGCCGGCACCCGCACCAGGGGCTGTTCCGGCAGTGGTCGGACGCCGACGCGGCGGCGGCCGCCCGCGCCCTGGCCGCCACCGGGGTGGCCGACCTGGCGGACCGGCGGCTCGACCGGCTCTCCGGCGGCCAGCGGCAGCGGTGCTGGCTGGCGATGACGGTGGCCCAGGACACGCCGGTCATGCTGCTGGACGAGCCCACCAGCGCGCTGGACCTGGGACACCAGGTCGAGGTCCTCCGCCTGGTCCGCGAGTTGGCGGCCGGCGGGCGGACGGTGCTGGTGGTGCTGCACGACCTGTCGGCGGCCGCCCGGTACGCCGACACGATCGTCGCGATGCGGGCCGGCCGGGTGGTCGCGTGCGGGCCCCCGGCGCAGGTGGTGGATGCGGCCCTGGTCCGGCGGCTCTACGACATCGACGCCGACATCCTGGCCGCCCCCGGCGACGGCGCCCCGGTCATCGTCCCCGCGGCTGGTCGGCCCGTGGGCGCCGGCGCGCACGTCCATTGAGTACGGTGACTCATCCGCCGGGCCGATCGGGGCTGCCAGATTGGCCCGATGACGAAACGAACCTGGCCTTACCCCATCGTTGCGGCGGCCGCCCTGGCCGCCGTGGTCGCCTGGACCGGACCCGGCGCCGCCAGCCCGGCCGCCTCCGCCGGCGGTCCGTGGCAGGCGTACCCGGGCGCGTTCGCGCCGGCGGCCGCGTGGCAAGACGGCGCCCGGGTCCTGGTCCCCGACCCGGGCGGGTGCTACCTCGCCCTGGGCGAGGCAACCGTGGCACGGTGGGTCCGCTCCGCCTACTGGCGCGCGTCCGGCGACTGCACCCAGCCGGTCAACGTGACCTCCCCGCCACCGCCGCCGGGCGAGGTACTGCCGAACAACGACCGTACCGGGGTGGTCGCGGCCGTGCCGGCCCACGGCGGTGGCTACCTCGTGGTCACCCGGCACCGGTTCGCCAACGACGCGTTCGCGTACGACTCGGCCGTGTTGCACGGCAGCCCTGAACGAGGCTGGCGGTGGGTGGCCGACTTCAGCACCGACACCCCGCGCGCGAGCCACATCGGGCCGGTCGCGCTCGCCGCGGTCGCCGGTGGGTACGTCGCGGTGGGCGGCCACGACGGTACGGCGGTCGTCTGGACCTCCCCGGACGGGGCCGACTGGCGCGAGCAGCCGCTGCCCGTGCCGGCGGGCGGCGGCGCGACGGTGACCGGCCTGACCACCGGGACCGATGGCCGCCTGGTGGCGGTGGGTACGAGCGGGGACGACGCCGGGCGCCACCCGGTCGGGTGGTTCAGCGGCGACGGCGGTAGCACCTGGCGGCTGGCGCGGATGCCGCGGACCGGCGGCTTCCCGCAGCTGTCCTCGGTGGTGCACACCGGCGCCGGCTACGTGGCCGTCGGCGGCGTGGCCGGCAACGACCGTGCCGCCGCCCTGGTGCTGACGTCGCGGGACGGGCGGCGCTGGGAGCGCGACGACGCGGCGGCGCGGGTCGGCGCGCGCCGGCTGACGGCCGCGACGGCGACGCCCGATGGCGTGGTGTACGCCGTTTCGGGTGACGGCGTGAACGCCGCCTCCCCCAACGACCAGTGCGCGCGGGCGTGGCGTCTCGCCGCGGGCCGCTGGACCGGCGAGGACCTGGCCTGTCACGGCATCCCGACCGCGCTCGCGCCGCTGGCCGGCGGTGGCGTCGCCGCGGTCCACTGGGGAACGCTGTTCCTCCGCGCGGCCGACAGCGCGGCCGGCACCCGCCCGTAGCGGGCGCCGGGGACCGTGACCGGCGGCGTGCCGGCTTCCCCGGTCGCCGTACCGCAGAAGTCATTCTTGGCAAGTTCGTGTTAGCTCCGAACACAAACTTGCCAAGATTCACTCGACGGCGCCTGCCGAGGCCCGGGTCAGCTCCGCCTCGTACGCGGCGCGCAGGCGCGCCAGCGCGGACTCCATACCCGCCGGCCGGGGCACGCCCAGGTGCTGCTCGCGCAGCTCGGCCATGAACTCGTCCCACAGCACGGGGCCGCCGCGTTCCAGCAGCTCGGCGCGCACCGCCAGCTCGCGGGTGACCGGCAGGTGGCGCAGCCCCCAGGCGGCCAGGTGGGCCAGGACCGGCACGAGCTGGATGGCCGGCTCGGTGAGGCTGTAGATCACCTTCTGCTTGTGGCTCGGGTCGGCGGCGCGGGAGACGAGTCCGTTCTGGACCAGCCGGTGGAGGCGGTCGGCCAGGATGTTGGACGCGATCCCCTCCTCCGAGCTGTGCAGCAGCTCGCGGAAGTGCCGGCGGTTGCCGAACATCATGTCCCGGATGATCACCAGCGACCACTTGTCGCCGAGAACCTCCAGGGAGAGGTTGATTGGGCAGCCCGAGCGGTGCTCCACCACCACGGCCTCCTCGCCGGTCGAACCCGCGGACAACCGATTGCAGTCTACAACCGGAGGCGGTACGGTCATACCGGTTGCAGAACGCAATCGGTTGACCCGAGGACGGAGCAGGTCATGGCCGGCAAGGTTGTCTGCGACATCTCGATCTCCGCCGACGGCTATGCCGCCGGCCCGGGCCAGACGGCCGACAAGCCATTCGGCGACGGTCCGGTCGACCGGCTGCACGCCTGGATGTTCGAGACGCCGGACGAGAACAAGGCGGAGATCGATCAAATCCTGTCGGCCGGTGCGTACGTGATGGGCCGCAACATGTTCAGCCCTGGGCGCGGCGACTGGGACCTCGACTGGACGGGCTGGTGGGGCGAGGACCCGCCGTACCACCGCCCGGTGTTCGTGCTCACCCACCACCCGCGCGAGCCGTTGGTGATGGCGGGCGGCACGACGTTCACGTTCGTCACCGACGGCATCCACGCCGCCCTGGAGCAGGCGCGGGCGGCCGCCGGCGACCGCAACGTCGCCATCGCCGGCGGCGCCGCCACGGTCAACCAGTACCTGGCCGCCGGCCTCGTCGACGAGCTGCGCACCCAGGTCGCCCCCGTGCTCCTCGGTGCCGGCGAGCGGCTGTTCGACGGGGTGCCGCCGCAGAAGCTGGAGCTGGTCGCCGCCCGCGCCGCGTCGCTCGTCACGCACGTCAGCTACCGCGTGCAGCGCTGATCACCGACAGAAGGAGCCGACCAATGCGGAAGATCGTCCTGGCCCTCTCGGTATCCCTCGACGGCTTCGTCGAGGGGCCGAACGGAGAGCTCGACTGGCACCTCGTCGACGACGAGCTGCACGGTCACTTCAACGACCAGCTGCGGGGGATGAGCGCCTTTCTGGAGGGGCGCGTCAACCACGAGATGATGGCGGCCTTCTGGCCCACGGCCGACGCGGATCCGGCCAGCTCCCCGCCGATGGTGGAGTTCGCCGGCATCTGGCGGGACATGCCGAAGATCGTGTTTTCCCGGACGCTGACGCGGGCGGCCTGGAACGCGACGGTCGTCCACGACGTCGTTCCCGAGGACATCCGCGCCCTGAAGGCGCAGCCCGGCGGCGACATGGCGCTGGGCGGAGCGGACCTGGCCGCCACGTTCATGCGCCACGACCTGATCGACGAATACCGGCTCTACGTCCACCCGGTCGTGCTCGGGCGGGGCAGGCCGCTGTTCCGGTGGCCGGACGGCAGGTTCCCGGTTGAGCTGGCCGAGACGCGGGCCTTCGGCAACGGCGTGGTGCTCCTCCGCTACCGCCGGCCCACGACGGGGTGACCCGGTCGGTCAGGCGAACGTGGCCGCGTCGATGACGAACCGGTAGCGCACGTCGGAGGCCACCACCCGGTCGTACGCCTCATTGACTTTTTCCGCCGGGATGGTCTCGATCTCGGCCGTGATGCCGTGCTCGGCGCAGAAATCCAGCATCTCCTGGGTCTGCCGGATGCCGCCGATGGGTGAGCCGGCGAAGGAGCGGCGCATCATGATCAGCGAGAAGGCGCTCACGGACAGCGGCTTCTCCGGGGCGCCGACGTTGACCAGGGTGCCGTCGACGGCGAGCAGCCCCAGGTAGGCGTCGACGTCGACCTGCGCACTGACGGTGTTGATGATGAGGTCGAACGAGTTGGCCAGCCGGGTGAACGTGTCGGGGTCGGACGTCGCGTGGTAGGCGTCCGCGCCGAGGCGCAGGCCGTCCTCCTGCTTCTTCAGCGACTGCGACAGGACCGTGACGTTCGCGCCCATGGCGTGGGCGAGCTTGACGGCCACGTGGCCGAGGCCGCCGAGGCCGACGACGGCGACCCGCGTGCCGGGGCCGGCGTTCCAGTGGCGCAGCGGCGAGTACGTCGTGATCCCGGCGCACAGCAACGGCGCGGCCACGTCGAGGCCGAGCGCGTCGGGGATGCGGACGACGAACCGCTCCGTGACGACGATGCTCTGCGAGTAGCCGCCCTGGGTGGGCTGGCCGTCCCTGCCGACGCCGGCGTAGGTGCCGACGTTGCCCTCGGTGCAGAACTGCTCCTCACCGCGTTCGCAGTACTGGCACTCGCCGCACGAGTCGACCATGCAGCCGACCCCCACCCGGTCACCGACCGCGAACCGCGTCACCGCAGCACCCACCTCGGCGACGACCCCGGCGATCTCGTGACCGACCACGATCGGATACGTGGTGGGGCCCCACTCGCTGCGGGCGGTGTGGATGTCGGAGTGGCAGATGCCGGCGAAGGCGATGTCGATGCGGACGTCGTGCGGGCCGACGGCACGGCGCTCGATCGTCGTGGGCGCGAGCGGTTCGGTGGCCGACGGAGCGGCGTACGCCTTGGTGGTGGTGCTCACGGGTGTCTCCTCGGTGTCCTGGTGCTCGGCGGCACTGGCGGGTGGGCCAGCCGCGGGCCGAGACTGCGTACCCCTGACGCTACCCAGGAAACCGCCGACCGCCCCATCGTGGAGTCCGGGAAGCGGCGGCAAGGCGGACGGCGTGCGCGGTGTGGCGCACGCCGTCCGCCCCCGTCAGCCCGCCTACACGCGGCCGGCGACGAACTCGGTGGCCTCGCCGCTGAACTTGACGTAGTCCCCATGGCCGCCACCGCCACCGCCGCCGCCAGCGCCCCGGCCCTGGCAGATCGGGTCGTTGCTGTTGCAGAACGAGATCGTGCGGTCGGCGAAGGTGCCGAGGTTGCCCGCCCCGCGCGCGAAGATGCCGTTGCCCTGCCCGTCGCCGGCGTTGAACGGCTCGCCGCCGGTGAACGTCGGGTCGCCGAACAGCACGACGGCCTCGACCTGCATCATGCCGGGCTCCATCGCCATGTTCATGCCGCCGCTGTTGTCCATGCCGTTCATGCCGCCGTCGTTGCCGCCGCCCATCATTCCGCCCGCGTTGGCGAGTCGCTGCCGCATCCGCGCCATCATGCCGCCGCCCATCATGCCGCCGCCGTTGGCGCGCGCCGCGGCCGCGCGCGCCGCCATCCGCTCGCGCATCCGCGACATCATTTCGCCGCGGCTCATGCCCATGCCCATGCCCATCATCCCGCCGCGGGTCATGGCGCCGCCGGAGCCGCCCGTCGGCATCGCGGCGAGCACGTCGCCCATGACGTCGGCGCCCTGCGAGTAGCCCATCAGCACGATCGCCGTGTCCGGGCAGCTCTCCGCGATGGCCGCCAACTCCACCCGCACGGCGTCGACGCCCTGCCGGACGCTGCTGCCGTAGTTGACGGAGGCCGGGTAGTCCAGCGGCGTCGTGCGGACCGCCGCGTCCAACTCCGCCGTCATCCGCGCGGCCACCGGCTGCAGGATGCGCCCCACCCCGGGCGCCTCGGTGGTGCCCCGGGCGCCGATGATCTCGACGTCCGCGCAGCCGCTGCTCGGGGCCTCCGCGGCGAAGGATGAAGAGGTGGCCGCCAGCCCACCGGCCAACACCGCACCCGAAGCGAGCACCACCATGGGCCGCCGCCACCGCCCGGGTGCCCCGCCCGCCCGTTGCCGTCGCCGAACCTTCCGCTGTCCCACCATCAGATCTCCCTTGTCCGTCCCGCTGTAGCCCCCCACGTGCGGATACGGGCCGGTAGGGCGGACGGGGCGGGGCTCATCGGCGGAGATGGCCACCCGTTCGGCGGAGGCCGGTGTCGGCCGTGGGTGCCGACCCGGCCACCGCTCGCAGAGGCGTCCCTTCCGCCCGACGCCGCTCGCCTCGGCTGTCGGAGGGGCCGAATAGCCTGGCGACCATGGCCGTGCTGGACGCCCGTACGCTGAACCGCGCCCTGCTGTCGCGCCAGCTCCTGCTGCGCCGGCACGAGCTGCCGGCCGTCGACGCGATCGAGCACCTCGTGGGCCTGCAGGCGCAGGAGCCGCTGGAGCCGTACGTCGGCCTGTGGAGCCGGCTGGTGGGGTTCGACCCGCGGGAGCTCGTGGAGCTGCTGGAGAGCCGGCGGGCCGTCCGCACGCTGCTGATGCGCCGGACTCTGCACCTGGTGACGGCCCGCGACTGCCTGGAGCTGCGGACGGTGCACGAGACCATGCTCGTGGCCCGGATGTGGGCCACGCTGCGCCGGCGCCTGCCCGGCGTCGACCTGGGCGAGCTGGCCGAGGCCGGCCGGCCGCTGTTCGCCGAGCGCCCCCGCACACTGCCCGAGGTCGGCCGCGCCGTGGCCCACCGGTGGCCCGACGTGGCGGTGCGGGATCTCGGCGACGCGCTGAGCTCCATCGTGCCGTTGGTACAGGTGCCCCCGCGGGGGGTCTGGGGCCAGCGCGGTCCCGCGGCGAACACCACCATCGAGGCGTGGTTGGGCCGGCCGCCGGACGGTCCGCCGGCGGCGCTGGACGCGTTGATCCTGCGCTACCTCGCCGCGTACGGGCCGGCGGCCAGTGCCGACATCCGGGCCTGGTCCGGGCTGGGCGGGTTGCGCGACGCCCTCGGGCGGCTGCGGCCCAGGCTGCGGACCTTCCGCGACACGCGCGGCCGCGAGCTGCTCGACGTGCCCGACGCCCCCCTGCCGGATCCGGCGACGCCGGCGCCGCCGCGCTTCCTGCCGGCGTTCGACAACGCGGTGCTGGCCTACGACGACCGCAGCCGGATCATCGACCCGGCGCACCGGGGTCTCAGCGTGCAGGGCGCGCGGTTCGTCCTCGTCGACGGCCGGGTGGCGGGTACGTGGACGGTCGTGCTCAGCGGGGAGGCCGCGACGCTGCGCATCACGGCGCTGGTGCCGCTCGGCCGGGGCGACGCCGATGCCGTGGTCGCCGAGGGCGAACGCCTGCTGGACCTCGTCGGGGCGGACGCCGCGCACCGCCACGTCGAGATCACCGGCCGGTAACCCGGCGGCACGTACCGGTCGGCAGCCGACCCAGGCGCGGCGCGGGGGCGCCGGGCCTGGGCCGTGTCATGCGCGCTCGGTACGGTGCACCGGCCGCGAACGGTTACGGGGAGTAGAGCTCGCCCGAGCTGCCCTTGATGCAGCTGGACAGCTCCAGCCGGTAGCCGGCCCACAGGCCCAGCAGCGTGTGGTTCTCGACGGGGTAAATGTTGATCTCGTCGCGGAACACGACCTTGTTGTTGAACACGTCCCGGACGAGGTAGTCGCAGCCGGCGCTGCCGACCACGGTGACCAGCAGCACGTTGGTCGGGAAGATGCTCCCCGCCGTGCAGCCGCCGAAGTTGGCGGTGACCCTGCAGCTCACGGACGTCGCCCGCAGGCCGACGGGTGCCGCGCTGGCCGGCGAGGCGGGCACCGTCACCATGGCCAGCGCGAGCAGCGCCGCGGCGAGCAGCCCGGTACCCCAGCGCCTCGTCGCCGGCCGGCGCCCGGCCGGCGAGTCGCCCGCCCTTTGTCGTGTCCCCGTTGTGGTTAGCAATGCTCCTCCTCGAGTCGTTGAGACAGCGCGGGGCCGCCGCGAGTCGTGCCTGGCGAGGACCCCTGCGCATCCGAGCACCGAGGCACTCCGGGCACCAGGGAACGCCGCGACTCTGCAGGAACCGGAACGGGAAAGTTGCGGCAAGCCGCACCGGGTTGATCGTCCGGTAGCGACGGCGGTCCGGGCCGCGACGTCCGCCGGCCGGCGCCGGAAGGCTACGCGGCCGCGGCCCCCATCGCGGCGATCTCGGCGGCGGAGGCGTTGCCGCCCGTGCACACCACGGCGACGTGCTGCCCGGCGAATTCGTCCGGCCTTGCCAGCACGGCGGCGAGGGCGGCCGCGCCGGCCCCCTCGGCGAGGGTGTGTGCGTGGCTGGCCAGCAGCCGCTGCGCCGCCGCGATCTGCGCGTCGGAGACGAGCCGGAAGTCGGCCACGCCGGTGCGCATGAGGCGTTGCGGCAGCGTGTACCCGCGCCCGGTGGCCAGGCCGTCGACGGCCGTCCGGCTGGGCCGGCGGACGATCTCGCCGAGCCGCCAGGAGTCGTGGGCGGCCGGGGCGGCGGCGGACTGCACCGCGATGACGCGGCAGCCCGGCGCCAGCTTCTCGGCCACGAGGGCGGCCGCCGCGGCGCCCGTGCCACTGCCGACGGGGACCACCACGGCGGCCAGGTCCGGCAGCGCCTCGAAGATCTCCAGGTACGCCGTGCCGACGCCGGCCAGCAGCTCGGGCGTGTCGCCGGGGCTGATCAGCTGCTGGTCTGCCCCGGCGGCG
>DASQDS010000586.1:0-8202 GCA_035634075.1 Pilimelia sp.
GGCCGCGCCGGGGACCGCCACCGGGGCGGCGGCGTCGAGGTCGCCCAGGGTCGCCAGCTCGAGGACCGTGCCCGCCGGGTAGGTGGCGCTGCGGCCCTGGCGGCGGATCGTCAGCACGCCGTTGCCGACGACCGACGCCGTGCCGGCCGCCAGGTCGAGCAGGACCCCGGTGTGCTCGTCCACGCCGAGGATGAACGCCGCCGGCGGCAGCTCCGCCTCCATCGCCGCCAGCCGCTCCGCGCCGAGGTAGCAGTACCGGGTGTCGTGGTGCCCGCCCTCGGCGTTGTCGTAGTGCGGGATCACCACCGCCGGCAGGCCGGTGACCTCCGCGATCAGGTCGAGGCCCGGCACCCAGTGCGGGTCGACGCCGGCCTTGTAGATCTCGTACACCGGCACGGTGTGACTGCCGAGCGTGAGCGCCGCCGCGCTGGCGAAGACGACTGCGCCGCCCCCGGTCAGCTTGTCGGCGAGCAGCCCCGGCACCGGGCCCTCGCGCCACTGGCGGAGGGTGTACGTCGGGCTGCCGGGGCCGGCGAAGACCCAGCCGGCGTCCCGCAGCGTCGCGGCCGCCCGCTCGCGGTCGAGCGCGGTGGCCGGCGCGCGCCGCAGCGACAGCACATCGACCGACCGCCCGACGCTGGCGGCGAAGTAGGCCGCCGCGCGCGCGGAGATGTCGTCGGCGTTGGACTGGAACCCGTACGGCGTGTCGAGCAGCACGGCCGGCCGGTCGCCCACCCGCTCGAAGATCGCGCGATGCGGTTTGACCATGGTGGGCGCGGTCTCCCCCGACCCCATGATGACGAGCAGCCCGGCGGCGGTCACCGCGCGGCCTCGTCGGCGAGCCGGAGCAGGTCCTTCGCCACCTCGTGGGGACGGTGGGCGTGCACGTCGTGATCCGCGCCGGCGTACTCGCTGATCATGGCTCGCGGCATCGCGGCGGCCGCCGCCGTCACGCGGGCCCGGATTGCCGCCGCCCGCGCGGACGCCGTCGGCAGGGCCGGCATCAGCAGCGTCGGCATCGTCAGGGCCCCGTAGTACCTCGCCGGCGGGTCGTCCCACATGCTCCGGACGATCGCCATGTGGCGCTCCAACGACAGCCGGCGCGACACCCGCCCGGCCTCGTCGACGCGCAGGTTGGCGACCGTGGCGTCGATCGCGCTGCCGGACCAGTCCGGATGCCTGTCGCGGATGCCCTGCCGCAGGTCGTCCACGTGCAGGCCGCTCAGGTCGGGCGGGCGCAGCGCGGCCGCGCACTCCTGCCACGAGGCGAACTCCGCGGCCAGGTCGATCCACCCGCCGTCGACCAGCGCCAGGGCGGCCACCTGCGCCGGCTGCTCCGCCGCGTACCGCACGACGACGTTGCCGCCCCAGGACTGCCCGGCCACCACGGCCGGGGCGATCCCCAACTCGCCGACCACCGCCGCGAGGTCGGCCGCGGCGGTCGCCGAGTCGTACCCGCCCGGGGGCGCGTTGGACTCGCCGTGGCTGCGCAGGTCCACCGCGTACGCCGAGTGGCCGGCCGCCGCCAGCGCGGCCGCCACCTCGTCCCACAGCCTGGCGTTGGACGCGAGGCCATGGACGAGCAGGAAGCGGTGCCGGCCGGGACCGACCCAGCGCCGAACCTCTAGATCAACATCATCGCCTAGAACGGAGCTCCGAACCGGAACGGACAGCGTGTCGACGTCATCCATGCCAGCAATCTAGCCCCTGGGTACGACATTTCTGAGCAGCTCAGCCGCCTGCTCCGGGCTCACGTCATTGATGAAGACACCCATCGCCGACTCGGACCCGGCCAGGTACTTCAGCTTGTTCTTCGCCCGCCGGATGCTGAACAACTGCAGGTGCAGGTACCCCAGCTCGCGGTCGCTGCCGGTGGGCGCCTGGTGCCAGGCGGAGATGTACGGCATGGGCATGTCGAAGAGACCGTCGAAGCGGCGCAGCACGTCCAGGTAGATCGGGGCGAACGCGTCCCGCTCCTCATCGGACAGTGACGGGATGTCGGGCATCGGGCGGTGCGGGGCCACGTGCACCTCGAACGGCCAGCGGGCCGCCGCCGGCACGTACGCCGTCCAATGCTCGTTGCGCGCGACCACCCGGACGCGCGCCGCCTGCTCGGCCGCCAGCACGTCGGCGTAGAGGTTGCGCCCGCCGGTGCGGGCGGCGTGCCGGCGGGCCGCCGCGAGCATCGTGCGGGTGCGTGGCGTGACGAAGGGGTACGCGTAGATCTGCCCGTGCGGGTGGTGCAGCGTCACGCCGATCTCGACGCCGCGGTTCTCGAAGCAGAAGACCTCCGCCACGCCGGGCAGCTCGGCCAGCACGGTGGTGCGGTCGGCCAGCGCGTCGAGGACCGTGCGGACCCGGCTGGGCGAGAGCGAGGCGAACGAGGCGTCGTGGTCGGCGGTGAAGCAGACCACCTCGCACCGGCCCACCCCCGGCCGCACCGGCACGAAATCGGTCGGCGGCGTGAGCTCGCCGGCGGTACGGTCGCTGAACGAGGGGAACCTGTTCTCGAAGACGGCCACGTCGTAGTCGGCGGCGGGGATCTCGGTGGACCGTTCCGGCGTGGACGGGCACAGCGGGCACTCGTCGCTGGGCGGGAGGAAGATCCGGCCCTGCCGGTGCGCCGCGATCGCCACCCACTCGTCGAGCAGCGGGTCCAGGCGCAGCTGGGACGCGGGCGGCGGCGGCGGCAACTCCCGCCGGTCCGGCGCGTCGCGTGGCGGGGCCCCCGGTGTGTCGTCGAAATAGACCAGCTCGCGGCCGTCGGCCAGCGTGATCGCCGTCCGCCGCACGTGCCGTTCTATGGCACTCATTCCTCCGCCTCCACCACGATCAGCTCGCCGACGTGCTCGTTGAGCGTCACCTGCGCCGACGCCGGCAGCCCGCAGTCTGTCACGAGCACATGTGCCTCGCCGAGGGCGGCCATCGATGAAATGCCAACCGTCCCCCACTTCGTCCCGTCGGCGAGCACGACGAGCCGCTCCGCCGCGGCGACGAGCGCCCGGTTGGTGTCGGCCTCCATCAGGTTGGGCGTGGTGAAGCCCGCCCGCTCGTTCATCCCGTGCACGCCGAGGAACAGCACGTCCAGGTGCAGCGACCGGACGGCGTTGACGGCCACCGGGCCGACGAGCGCGTCCGACGGCGTGCGCACCCCGCCGGTCAGCACGACGGTCTGGTCGGTGCGCCCGCCCCGGTAGAAGACGTCGGCGACGGGGATCGAGTTCGTCACCACGGTCAGCCCCGGCAGGTAGGACAGTCGGCGGGCCAGCTCGGCGGTGGTGGTGCCGGCGGACAGCGCGACGGCGATGCCCGGCGTGACGAACTCGGCCGCGCGCGCGGCGATGGCCGCCTTCTCGGCCCGCTGGCGCACGGACTTGGCCGCGAAGCCAGGCTCGTCCGTCGAACCGGTCGCCGCGGTGGTGGCGCCACCGTGGACCTTGGCCAGCAGGCCGCGTTCGGCGAGGGTCTCCAGGTCCCGGCGGATGGTCATGTCGGACACGCCGAATTCGGCGACGAGCTCGCTGACCCGAACGCCACCGGCGGAGCGGACGCGCTCCAGGATGGCCGCCTGGCGTTGCGGGGCGAGCATCACGGATGTACCTCCCTGACCACGGCGACACCGCCGGCCGCCACCTCCAGCGTGCCCCGCGCCTGCGCGCCGGTCAGCAGCTCCACCCCGTCGGCGGCGACCCGGGCCGGCTCGTCGCCGTGGTTGAGCAGGAATAGGTACGACTGGCCGCCCGGCTGCCGCCGGCGGACCGCCTCCAGCCCCGGTGGCGCCTCGGGCAGCACCGGGCCGGCGCCGGTGGACCCGGCCAGGTCGGCGAGGAACTCGCCCAGCGGCCCGTCGGCGAGCCGGGTTGCCGCGTACCAGACCGTCCCGGCGCCCTCGGCGCGCCGGGTCAGCGCGGGCAGGCCGGGCAGCGGGCCGTCGAGGTACCGGGCGACGACCGTGGCGTCGACGGCGGCGGCGACCTCCGTCCAGACCTGGCCGACGGCGCCGTTGTCCAGGCGCACCGTGGCGCCCGCGGGCAGCGGGAAGAACTCCTCCACCGCCACCCCGAGCAGGCCCGAGAGCGCACCGGGCAGCGGGGCCGGCCGGATGTGGTCGTGCTCGTCCACCATCCCGCTGTACGGCCCGACGACCAGCGTGCCGCCGCCGGCGACGTAGCGGCTGAGGTTGGCGGCGCCGGCGTCGGTGAGCAGGTAGAGCGCGGGGGCGACCACGAGGGGGTAGCGGCCGAGGTCCGCCTCCGGGGGCGCCACGTCGGTGGTGACGCCGGCGGCGTACAGGGCGGCGTGCCAGCGGCCGACCTCCTGAAACGCCGTCATGTCGCCGCTCGGCTGCGACGGCGCCTCCTGCGCCCAGGCGCTGCGGAAGTCGAGCAGGACGGCCGCGCCCGCCTCGGTGACGGAACCGGCCACCTCGCCCAGCGCGGCCAGGTGGCGGCCGAGCTCGGCCACCTCGCGGCCGACCTTGGACTCCACCCCGGCGTGCGGGACCATCGCGGAGTGCCACTTCTCGGCACCCGCCCGGCTGGCCCGCCACTGGAAGAACATGGCGCCGTCGCTGCCCCGGGCGACATGCCCGAGGCTGTCGCGGATCAGCTGGCCGGGGGGTTTGGCGAGGTTGCGCGGCTGCCAGTTCACCGCGCTCGTGGAGTGCTCCATCAGCAGCCAGGGCCCGCCGGCCAGCGACCGGCTCATGTCCGCGGCGACCGCCACCTGAGCGGGGCCGGGCAGCGGGTTCTCCGCGACGATGTAGTGGTCGGCGGAGAGCAGCAGGCCCGGACCGGTCATCTCGCGCGCCCACGCCCACTGGTCCAGCACGGCATGCCCGGGCATGAGGTTGGTGGTGACCGGGATGTCCGGCGTCAGCCGCCGCAGCAGGTCGCGTTCGGCGGTGAAGCAGGCCAGCAACTCGTCCGAGCTGAACGCCTTGAAGTCCAGTGCCTGGGTGGGGTTGCCCCAGGTCGGGGTGGCCCGCGGCGGCTGGACCTGCGCCCAGTCGGTGTAGCGCTGCGACCAGAACGCGGTGCCCCAGGCGTGGTTGAGCCCGTCCAGGTCGCCGTAGCGGGCGCGCAGCCAGCCCCGGAAGGCATCGGCCGACACCTCGCAGTAGCAGCTCCAGATGTGGCAGCCGTACTCGTTGTTGACGTGCCACATCGCCAGCGCGGGGTGCTCGCCGTAGCGGTGCGCGAGCTGCTCGGCCAGCCGCAGGGCCGCCGCCCGGTAGCGCGGCGAACTCGGGCAGTACGCCTGCCGGCTGCCGTACGTCAGCCGGCGGCCGCCGGCGTCCACCGGCAGGGTGTCCGGGTAGGCGTGGGAGAACCACGGCGGCGGGGACGCGGACGCGGTCGCCAGGTCGACGGCCACGCCGCCGGCGTGCAGGCCATCGATCACCCGGTCGAGCCAGCCGAACTCGTACGCGCCCTCGGCCGGTTCGAGCCAGGCCCAGCTGAAGATGCCGATGCTGACCAGGTTGACCCCGGCCGCCTTCATGAGGGCGACATCCTCCGCCCAGACCTCTTCTGGCCACTGCTCCGGGTTGTAGTCTCCGCCGAAGCAGAGCCCGGGCACGCGGGGGACCAAGGGCCGTGCCACTGGAGTCACCTCAGATCAAACGGAATCAAACGTTGATCCGAACAGTAACGAACCGCGGTGGCTGGGCAAAGTGCGGCAGGCGTGTCAGATGCCCCGGCCCCGGCGGTGCAGGACCGCGATCACCTGCTCAACGTTCACCGCCCCGCTCAGCGCGGCTACCGCGATCGCGGCCCGCGGTTCCCGCCAGTTGGCACGCGCGGCGCGTCGGGCCCACACCCATGCCTCACGCCTGTTGCCGGTCGCTGCCGACCAGCACGCGATCTGACCGTACACCCGAGCGGCCCCCGGTGGGCAGCCCCGAATTTCCGGATGCCGGGCGATCATCCACCGCAGTGACGAGATCTTGGTCGCGTACTCGTACGCGTAATGCGAGGTCCGGCCCCACAGGACCCGCACCAGCGGCTCATCGACGTGCACGATCGGCGCCCGCCGGGCGGCGCGCAGCAACAGGTCCCAATCCTCGTTCTGGCTGCCCGGGGCGTCCTCGGCGACCAGCCCGATGCCGGACGCCGGGTCGGCGCCGGCCACCCCCGCGGTCAGCGCCCGGCGGTGGGCCAGGAACGTCGACGAGTGCAGCATCGCCATCCGGGACCGGGCGAGCTGGTCCACCGTCACCGTGTCCAGCCCGGCCAGGCGCGGGGTGTGCCGGCCCTCGAACTCGACCTCGATGGCGCAGGTCGCGAACTCCGCGCCGGGGCGGGCGAGCAGCGCACCGACCTGCCGGCGCAGCTTGCCGGGCGCCCACGTGTCGTCGTCGTCGCAGAACGCGACCAGGTCTGTGTCCAGGCTCAGGATGCCGGTGTTGCGGGCGCCGGCCAGCCCGGGGGCTCGCCGGTTCTCGATCACCCGCACCGTGCGGCCGGTCCCGCCCAGCGCCGCCAGCGCCGGGTCCGGCGGCGCCTGGTCGTAGACCACCACGACGGCGATGCGACCCGGGTACGCCTGGGCGAGCACGGCGTCGAGCGCGCGCCGGAGCAGGCCCGGCCGGTCGCGGGTGGGGATGACCACGCCGATGCTCGGCTCCCCGCGCCGGCGCTCGCCGGGCCTGGCCGGTGCGGTCATCGTCATGGTCGCTCCTCCGGGTGCGGGGTGGGGTGCGGGGTGCCGTGCGGGGTGTGGGGTGGGACGGCGACCCGCAGGCGGTAGCCGTAGCTGCGCATCAACGGGGCGCAGACGGTGCCGACGAGCCGCCGGTCCGCCGGCGGCAGGGCGGCGCGCCAGGCGTCGTCGGCCCGCAGCGCGACCCGCCCGGTGGTGAACCGCATCGGGTTGCCGGCTGCGCTGTGCCCGGTGGCCAGGTCGGCGTGGGCCGCGCCGAGGAAGCCCAATGCGCGGTCGGCCAGCTCCAGGCCGGCGTAGTCGGCGAGCGCCCGGACGGTCCCCCGCGGGTCCGCCAGGAACTCCTCGTAGCGCAGCCGGCGCACCGGCACGCCGGTGCGGGCGAGCAGTCCGAACGCGGCGTTGTGCGCGTTCCAGAGCACGGCCGAGCGGGCGGGTGAATAGCGGGTCATCTCCTCCGCGCCGTCGGTCTCCGGCCGCGCCACCTTCTTGGTCCAGGAGTACGCCACCCCGCGCGCGTCGCGGACGACGTGCACCACCCGCAGGTCGATGCCGTCCGCCGCGAAGCGCAGGCAGTGCGCCAGCGCGCTGTGCTTGGAGGAGTCCACGACGACGGCCGCGCCGGACACGTCGGCCGCGGCGGCGTACACGGCGGCGTAGTAGCCGGCGTACTCGGCGACCTGGTCCTGCCACGGGTCCCCGCCCGCGCGCGGCGACCGGCGCAGCCGGCCACCGGCGAGCCGGGGGATGTGCCGGGTCCGCTCGACGGCGTCCCGCAGGGCCAGCACGCGGTCTGTGTCCAGCCGGTCCCAGCCGCCGAACGCCCGCGCGCCCACCGCGCGCCAGAAGTCGCAACCCGAGAACCGCGACCCGCACCCGCAGCGCTCGTCGTCCCGCACGTCGCGCTGCCAGAGGTGGACGACCTCGCCCAGCGCGCAGACGCCGGGCACCTCACCGAGTACGCGTTCGAGCAGCGTGGTGCCACTGCGGCCGAGCCCGCCCAGGAAGAGTACGCGTGCCACTTTCCCCACTTTCGCTCGTTTCTGTTCACATAACGAGTGATCGAGGCGGGGAGTCTTGCTTTGTCAGTTCAGACGTCTTTTGCGCGGGTGACGGTCGGTACGGGCTCATTCCACGCCTGCACCGAAGGGGAGGTCGTCGCCACGGTGCGAAAGGCCCTGGACCGGGGGGCCGGGGGCCGCATCATCACCCCGAACGTCGACATCCTCCGGCAGGCCCGCACGGACGCGGCGGTGCGCGCGTACCTCGCCGCGGCCGACTTCGTCGTCGCCGACGGCATGCCGCTGGTGTGGGCCAGCCGGCTGGCCGGCACGCCGCTGCCCGAACGGGTCTGCGGCTCCAGCCTGATCTGGTCACTGGCCCAGGGACTCGGCGTCGACGGCCGGAGCATCTACGTCCTGGGCGGCGAGCCGGCGCCGGTCCCGCACGCTGCCCTCGCCCCAGCCGGCGGCGCGCCGGCATACCTGGCGTCGCCCGGGCGGCCGCCGGCCCCCCGGTCCAGGGCCTTTCGCACCGTGG
>DASQDS010000587.1:0-1908 GCA_035634075.1 Pilimelia sp.
ACACCGCGCCTCCGGCGCGTCCGAACTATCCGGGGGCTGGCCGAGCCTGCGCCGCGACGTCGACACCGCGGCCGACCTGTGGGCGGCCCGGGCACTCGGCCTCGGGCCGGCCACCGCCACATACCTGGCCACCACCACACCGGCTAGACCCGCCTGACGTACACGGCCGTCGCCCCGCCCTCGCCCTCGCCGTCGCCCCAAGATCGAAGACAACTTCGGGGGGCTTGTCTCATCCTGTTTGGGCTGGTGGGGTGGGGGTTGACATGGTGTTGATCTGTTGGGGGTTCGGTTGCTGGGTTAGCGGGCGACTTCGGCTTGGGTGAGGACGAGCAGGGCGCGGACGATGGTGGTGGCGTGTTCGCGCCAGTCGCGGCGGAGCCGGTTCAGGACGCGCCAGTTCTTGAGGTGGGCGTGGGCGTGTTCGTTGGCGACTCGTTCCCGGGCGAGGAGCGCGTTGACGGTCTTCTCGTGGGTGGTGAGTCGGTGGTTGCGGCTGCCGCGGCGGCCGACGAGCACGGTGGGATCGGTGGCGGGTTGGTCGTCGAGGCGGGTGTGGTAGCGGTCGCAGATGATCGCGAGGCCGTGGCGGCGCAGTCGGGCGGGTAGGCCCAGTCGTTTGGCCTGGGTGGTCTCGTGGAGGCGGGCCGGTGCGGCGGCCGAGGTCCACAGCAGCCGGCCTCGCTGATCGGTCAGGGTCATGACCCGGAGGTGGTAGGCCTTGTGTTTCGGGCACCAGAACCGTCGCTTCACACGGCCGCGGGAGGTATGGACCGGGATACACGTGCCGTCGAGGAGGAGGACCGGCTGATCGTGGCGGGCACGCGCGGCACGGCTCAGGACCCGGTCCAGGCGCGGCGCCATCCGGGCGAGCACGGTGACGGCTTGTTTGACCCAGCGGCGCACGCTGTGGTGCGAGACCCCGTTCCCGGCGGCCAGATCGGCGGGCCGTTCGTCCTTGCGTAGGACGGCCAGCACGATCAGCGCGGTCCGCGCGTCCGGGAGTTTGCGCCAGCGGGACTTCACTTGTCGCCGGTAGATCCGCAATGCCCGGGTAACGAGTGCGAGGCTTCGGGTCGACACGGGCAGCGTGACTTGATAGACCAGTTCCTGGCCCTCGGCGGGCGTATCGATGTGTGTCACGACCAACGATGCTCGCCGAGGGTTCCCTCCCGCTCGCGTCGCCACGCCGTCACGGCCCCCAGAGACCGATGACCACGCCGAAGATCACCAGCGCCCGACCAGCGGCCAGACACCACAGACCACCATGTCCAGGCCCACCCACCAGCCCAAACAGGATGAGACAAGCTCGGGGAAGTTGTCGCGATGCGAACGGTCGATAACGACAACTTCCCCGAAGTTGCTCAGCGGTGTCAGTCTGGCGGTCGGCGGTACCCTTGCCAGGGTTCGAGCCGCCCATCGTGATCGCCGTTTCGGCGGCACAAGTGTGGTGAGAGCACACATCCCGGCTCGGAGCAACGATCTTCACCGTCAGACTGCGCGACTCACGCCGGAATACCGATCTTGGCGGCCGACAACGCCGCGCCGCGGGCGCGGGGTCCGGCACCGGCCCAGACGCGGGCGCGGGGTCCGGCACCGGCCCACACGCGGGCGCGGGCGATCGTGGACACGACACCCCGGCATCGCGGGCACGACACCGCCCGGACAGAACGGCGCGGTCAGGCGCCCGAAGTCACCCGGTACGCGTCGTAGACGCCGTCCACCTTGCGGACGTTGCCGAGCAGGTGGTTGAGGTGCTTGGGGTCGGCCATCTCGAAGCTGAACCGGCTGACCGCCACCCGGTCCCGGGTGGTCGTCACCGTGGCTGACAGGATGTTGACCTTCTCATCGGAGAGCACCTTGGTGATGTCGGCCAGCAGCTTGTGCCGGTCGAGCGCCTCGACCTGGATG